>CALDIA010000001.1 GCA_937901455.1 uncultured Bacteroidales bacterium
ATTTTATGGTTTAAACCACAAAAATAGCGATATTTTTATAGTTTCAACTGTAAAATAGCACTGGATTTTTATAGTTCAAACTGTAAAAATGGACAAGCGCAACAGGGACAGAATTAGCCTGAAAGACTTGCAGGAAAGAGTGTTGGCTTTTCCTTCCGAGTTCTCGTTGTTTCAGATTCGGATGGAGGGGCTTTCATTGGAGGATGTGTAGGTTCTTTTGTTATTGCAAGGCTTGCAAAAGGCACTGTGTGCTTAAGTTTCTTATTTTTGCAGAAACAAAAAGAAGAAAGATGAATGTTATATACGAGAAAAATGATGCCAGGGCGGCAACAAACCAACGGGTGATGAAACAGATTTCTGAAGCAGAAAAGAGATGCACTCCCTTTCCCATCAGCTGCCAACAACGTGAAGGAGTTTGGGGTATCTGGATGCAGTCGGGTGATGAGTATCTATTGGTCAACCCAATTGAATTAGTAAGCTCGGTTTTTGCTGACGATGTGTATTATCTGCTAGAATACTACAACAAGGAGTTTAACGGGCAAAAACCAAAAGGGTATTTTTATGTGGATATTCGTTGTGAACACCATGCCTATCATTGGAGATTGTCACATACAACTCTTGCTTCTTCAGGAATACGCTCGTTTTCTATTGAGGAATATCTGGACAAAACCAAGAATGCCATCGACGAGTTGTATCAAGCGTGGAGTAAAAACGAGCCTGTTGCCTATGCTGATAAAACAGACGTAACGATAGAATCTTTAGAGCTATGCAAAAAGCAGATGGAAATCAAAGCGGTTTTGCCAAGCAACTATGTTCTTATGAATGCTTCAGTGCAAGAAGAAGTCTTTCAATTCCATCCTATTGACGATGAATGGAATGAGGACTATTCCATTGGTATTGGCAACAGAGCGTATAAAACCACGCTTACCAATTGGGATAATGATTTGGAACGCATCAGGCACCAGCTGGAGACATACGTCTATGAACGAGAAGCTGAACTCAAACTGTTTTTTGACATGTCAGAAACCACTGTAATCATCAAGAAGAAGAGCGTGCTTGACCAAATCAATGAATCAAAGGGTGGTTGTAGCTATAAATACAAGGATTACGCATTAGTGGAGATACGCCCAAATGAGTTTGTGAACAAGCCTATTCTAAAAGGGTATTGCAACGAAAAAGAAACCATTAGGACAATGTATGAAGGGCTTTTGTGCCACGCCTTGCGTAGGCCACTTGAAGCGACCTCGGACATCGACTTGCCGACAAAGATGGTGGCATACAACAAGATCAAGTCACCGCTCATTGAGGCCTTTTTGAAGGATGAACATGTCACCGATGATGCATGCAGCATCAGGCAGGTGCATGTTGAGCATGTTCTGACCATTTGTCCAGATTATGGCCAGTTGTACACCGATGAAGAAAAACTTTCGGGCGATTTAGGTTTGTTGTATGACAAAGAAGGAAAACCTATCCAAATGGATGAACTTGAGGAATGGCAATGGGAAATCAATCCGATAGTTGTAGCATCTGCAACAGGGCGCGATTATAGTAAAGACTGGCCGGACTATCATAAAAGGGGGTGGGCGTTGTCAAAGCAACTTAGGGAACGGCTTTCAACCGACTTTGATTTGTGGTATGATTGCCCATGGGAAGATAATAGTGGCACACTGAAAAAGAAGCATTTGGTGCTTTGATTTGGGAAAAGCCGTATTTTTGTCGGCAGAAAATCCAATACAACTTTCGGTATGCGTAATCCAACACAAAGCGAAACTAAAGAGTCAATAATCCGTATCCCATATCGGGATTTCCAAATGAACCCCAATCAAGTCGTATTCTATGACCCAAACAACACATCGGTAATTTCTTCCTTCATCGAGCAAAACTTGGATGAAATAAAGGGTTGGTTTGACGAACTTGATTACGAGTTCTGCTATATCCCTGACATTTGCAAGCAAATGACCAGCGAGCAGATAAGATACCTTTTCCCAAATTGGGATGGAATTGTCGACATGTTGGGCAACGATTTGTTGAAGTCGTGGTTGGCAGACAATAACAAGACCATCGGTGCAGGTTTCCTTCGTTTGGATGACGGCTTAAGAAGAACGTTCAAGCATTTCCCTTTGGTTTCGTTGGCTAAGCAGTCATGGGAAAATCAATTAAGCCTTTATGAACCTTTCTTGCTTGAGCGATACAATGTGCATGACCACATTCGTTTCTCAATTGCGCCTCCACGAGATGAAGATGGGTTGTATTCGGTTTATGAGAAAAAATTGAGCTTCGCCGACGAGAACTTTTCGGAGCGTTCCATTGATGATGAAATCAGCCGAATTGTTGAGCAGCTTCATAAGGAAGGTGTCGAAGAGTTTGTGCTTAGATGCATGGTGCCAGTTGAGGAAAAGCTCAGCAGGATTGTCATTACTCCAAAGTATGAAATTGCGTTGCCCGACTATGGCGGCAAATCCATAGAAATGTCGCCGTTGCCAAAGGCGGTGTTTCTTCTTTTCTTGAAGCATCCGGAAGGAATTTATTTCAAGGACTTGGTGGATTATAAAGACGAGCTTCGAGGCATTTACGAGAAGATTACCAATCGGACAAGTGCAAAGGTGGTTGACGACAGCATTGACAAGGTCACCGACCCGACACAAAACGCCATCAATGAGAAATGCTCACGCATACGCGAAGCTTTTGTAAAACAGATGGACGAAAGATTGGCAAAAAACTATTGCATCACTGGATGGAGAGGTAGTGCGAAGAGAATCACATTGCCGCCCCACATGGTGGAGTGGCAATGTGAATTATAAAAAAGCCCACCAAGGAATATTCGGCAATGCCTAAATCGCTGCTATATCTTAGTGGGCAAAAGGGCGCATCACAGCGAGTTATGACTATCGAACTCCTACTCTCTACGTCCGAAACGTACTCTGGAGCAACCCTTTAATGATCCCCATCCCTCTTCACCTTAACTACCCCTGAAAAGGATTGAGAAGGCGGGGCTGTCGCCTTCGATGGGGAAAGAGCGCATTTCAAACTGCTGCTGTTCAGTCTCTGTAGCCACACAGACGCGCTCTCCGTCAAGCAAAAGTTCAAGATCAGGACTGACACTGACTTCTGCTTGTTTGTCGCCAATGTTGCTTCCGCATCCAGATCACATGGAGGGAGGTTGGACAATGACGTCTGCAAAACTACAACCAATTCCACATTTGTCAAGCATAAATCTGTTTGCAAGGCTTGCAAAAGCAAAAGAAGGATGCCCATCATACCGCTGTTTTTTGAAAACCACACGGGGACATCCCTTTTACAAGATTCCGACACCTAAAGACACTTGTCCAATAGACTCCTCTCTCAACTGCCTGAATCTTATTGAATTAGACCTTGAGAATAAATCAGGCATCAATCCCCGATGAAGTCACTTCTCAAAAGGAAGCATCGCTTTCAATATTCATCAATCGAGGGAATGAAGCCGCGATTTTATGTTGGAATCAACCCATTCCGCACCAAGCTGTTCTCAAAATCGTTTAGGAATAATCCGCAAGAGAAGCCGTATTCCCCATCTTCACCTCCAAACATACATCCATCAAAAGTATCTTTACCAAAATCAAAGGAAAAACCATGCCCATTGTTGGTATAGAATCCGAAAACACCATTGACTTTTTCCCAATTCCAAACCAAATCCAAACCTTTTCCACCTTCAGGGTCATTGTATTCTTCTCGATAGTCAAAATAACTCCAAGAGGTATTCTTCAGTATTTCATCTTTTTCCACCATCGAAAGAAACTTACCAATGTTATTTTTTAGGTTGTTTTTTTCTTCGTCCGAATAATCAGATTTCTCGATTAACTTTTGGGCTTCTTTCATTAGCCTTTCTTTGTCTCTACTTTCCATTGACCTGAGATTGAGTTGTTATATCTATAAAAAAGCCCTGAAGTTCAAGACCGGAATCTCACCGGGTTCAGGGCTTGTGTTGAGCTTCAGACCTTCTGTGAATTAATCCCACTGACTCGGCCCGTCGATGTCAGTCAGTCTGGCTTGTCTTCAGATGGAACGCTGAGATTTGAGGTGCCACCCCGGCTGCTGACAATCACAAACGCTTCAACGCTGCAAAATTACAACCAATTCCACATTTGTCAAGCAAAAATCGGTTTGCAAGGCTTGCAAAAGCCAACAAATATAAATGTTGGCTATTTTTGCACCCCGAAACACTATACTCATGGATAACAGACACGTCTCAAAATGGTTGGAACAAAAAAGCCGAGTTTGTCAGGAAATTGCACAATGGAAGAAAGACAAGACCGATGAGGTCTATTTCCGTTTTTCAGACCCAAGTTGCGGATGGATGGACATCACGGTTTTTGTCAATGGAGAAAAACGCCACACTTTTTCTGCCAGTGCTGGCTTCGACCCGTTCCCAAGATTAAAGAAGTGGATGGAAAACATTGTTGAACATTCTTTTCTTTCCACCGATTTGGAAATAGACCTTGAAGGAAATTCGGTTGTTTTTCACTATGAACACCTACATCCCAATCCTGACATGACAGCGGAAACAGGGCTGTTTTATGTGTTCGATTCATCAACTGAAGCAATACCAGTGGCGTGTTATTGCAAAACGAAGCAACTGCTGTTTTGGCTTTACAATGGCTTGATTTACTACGCTTCGCGTTCAGGTTCGGCAAAATTGATAGGGAAAGAATGGTATTATTTGGATAAAGACGACGAGGGGAATCCTACAGAAAGTAACTGGACTTTCTACAATGTGATAAAGTCACCTATTGTGGAATGGTATCTTGACAAAACCAGGCCCCACCATCAAAAAATGCCTCGGTTTAGGGAAACGCTCGCCATTAAGGAAACCGTTCACATGTGGGCGGAATGGGGCGATGGGTTATTCTGGCATCAGCGTGGTGGATGCTGCGGCAATGCCGAAAAGTTCTGTGTTGACAATTTGGAGCATTACATTGAATTAACCGATTTGCCCGAACTTCGAAAATGGTATGACGAATTTGATGATAGCAACCCATGCGTGAAATGGGAAGAGGATGTTTACAATTCATGGTTTCTCCGTGGTTGGGTGTTGGCCAAAGAGGTCAGGAAACGCTTGCCCGAAACCGTGGACTTGTATTATGATTGGAAATACTTGTCTCACAAGATAGAAGGAAAAAGTGTGGACATTCCTTATTTGGTTCTTGACGAAAGGTTGATAGCGCAAAACAGTTGAAAACGAGGCGGCACTACACTGCTCTACCAAAGTGCCTTTTACACGGAGAATGGAAAACTTGTATCTCCGACCTCGTTATCTTGGAAGGATGCCCTTCAAACCGCAGCGTTTCAGCCTCACGGAGGCACCCTTCTTTGAAGTCCCCAGCCCGAAGGTCAAGACCGACACTTAAGCGGCTTCGGTGCTGGAGAAAACGGAATCTCGACATCATTACCCTTTGTGCCCGAATGAATCTGCTGAAACAGGTGCGGTGGGAGCTTCTTTCCCGCACACCGAGAATCCAACAAACAATCACCTGTGGACGGTAGTACCACAATCAGTCCTGCTGGAGAAACAGCAGCCGGCAGACACCGAAACATTTCTGCTCTTGGCGATAGTTGGTGAAGCAAAAATACCATATTTCTCACAACTGGCAAGCAAAAATCTGTTTGCAAGGCTTGCAAATGACAACAAATAAAAATGTTGGCTATTTTTGCACCCCGAAACACTATACTCATGGATAACAGACACGTCTCAAAATGGTTGGAACAAAAAAGCCGAGTTTATCTCTTTTGCCATGGAAGAAGCCTACAATGCGGAGACGGATGAAGAATTGGAAACTGCTCTGAAACAACACGGAGTGGAAAAATAATAATCTTATTAACATAATAAAACGAATCAATGATGAACAACGACAAAGTGAGCGTTTATCTCTCGCAAGGAGGGTTTCGGATGTCAGTACAGATGCCAAAGGCGGAAGCCGACAAAATGGGCGAAATCCGCAAACGCGACCCAGAGGGAACTTGGACGGAGAGGGACATGGAACTCCATCGGCAAGCACAGAAGGAACTGGAAGAGGAGAGCAGCGTAAGGCAGCAGCCGAGCAAGGAACAGGCGTTCATGAAGATGGCGATACTCCTGAAAGCGATGCAGGAGACGGAGGAGTAGGAGAGCCGCAGCCTATCGGCAGGGGCTTCTTCGGGAACATCTACGACCAGTTCAAGGGCAAGGTGAAGGAAGCGTTTGATTTCCTCATCTCGCACAAGGAAGGGGATTTGCTTGGCGTGTTCCACGACCAAGAATTGGGTGACATAGACCTCGTTTGGGGCAGCAAGGAAGAAAATGCAGGTCTTGAACATATCCTTGACAAACATGTCGGGGAAGGGAAGGATTTTGCTTCCGCCGACGAGGCAATGCAGACCATTGAGGATGTTATCGGCAACGGAAACAAAATCAAAGACAACAAAGACAAGGTTATCTATGAGCTTGACGGGAAGCGAGTTGTCGTCAGAAAGAATTTGAGGGACACCCAAACGGGTGAAATGGTTGACGAAAACAAGAATTGGGTGGTTACGTCATACGACAACAACACACCCAAGTCTCGTAAGGAATCATCCGCTTCCACCCCAACTACCCCTGAAAGCAATGAAGGGGACAGGGCTGTCGTCCCCGATGTTTCCGGCGGCAAAGATACGGAAAATCCCGAAACGCAAGAGGAAAAACAAGAAAAA
>CALDIA010000002.1 GCA_937901455.1 uncultured Bacteroidales bacterium
GGAACTGTGCGTAGTCGATTTTCTCGGCGAGCATCTTCTGGCGGCGGTTTTGCCATTCTTCCTTGAGGTTGGGCATGGAAAGCAGCTCGTCAATCTTCCGAAACATCGCTTCCGATTGTTCGGGGCGAAAGCCATATGTCAACTGATACTTGTGTTCCTCTTCCTCTAGATAATGGATTCTACCGACAAAGGTGTTGCAACGGATGGCAGGCGTTCCCAAGACGGCGGCTTCCGAGGTCATCGTCTGGCTGTCGCCGACGAGCATCGTGGCGTAATACATCAGCGAATGCGCCTTTTCGGGCGACACCTTCAACTGATAGGGCTTGAACTCGTCGTCGATGTCGCGTTCCGTCGTGATGAAGACCTTGCCCTTGGTTTTGAGATAGTCCACCAAACGTCGTTTGTTTTCAATCGTCAGGCCTACCACGCCCACGTCGTGATGCGCCTTAAACGCGTTGAACCTCAATATAAAATAAGGCTCTCCCTCTGAAACTCCAGCATCTTTTAGCACGGCCAAGTCGGGAGTAAAACGGTTGGGATGAAGATAAGCCAATTCGTGATAGGCGTTCACATAGATCTTTTTCTTCGCCTTGCGCGGCGTGTCCACCGGGCTGAGTATCGTATCGGCAAACGGATGCCCGAACTTGACGAACAGCGGCTCCACCTCATCGTCGTCGTCGTCGAGGATGATGCTTCTCATCTTAGTGAGCTTGCTGACGTGCGGGATGTTGATGGAAGACCCGATGCCTACCTCGATACCTTCTTCGCGAACCAATTTCAGCAAACGCCTATCGTACGCCAACTGGTCTAGGCCTTTCTTGGCAAGGGCATCGTCTTTCTTGCCGATGTTGACGTATGGGATGCCATAAAGCTCCAAAAGCCGTATCGCCGACGGGATTTCCTTCACGGTCAGCACGACCTTGTGGCCGTCGTCCGCAAGCAACTTATATACATTGCGCAACAGATGGACATGCGCCGGATGGTTGATGTCAATCAGGATATTCATGCCTTTTTCAAGATTTTCACGCCCAACTTACCAATGCCATACAGCAAGTGATTACATACATAATGATAGCGGCCATATTCCACCAACTTGCCACCGAATTTCAGCTTGAAGTCGCGCACGCCATAGCCGCCATCGTCGGGTTTTCCGGCTCCCATCATATCGAACCTCAGGCAACCTTGTTCCGCTGCATATTGCAAACCTGCATACGTTGCCAATTCCGATGGAAAGATGTTCTTGTAAACCCCATCCTTTCCACAAGCATACATCTCGAACAAGATCTTTCCGCCAATTCCGACACACACGGTACCACCAATAATCTTCCCCTCGTATTCCACCAACAAAAACGCCGAGGAATCCATCAAATATAACTTCTCAAAAAACTCAATCGGGAATAATGGTGTCTTAACCTTAGTCAAATACAATTCACGCAAGATGGAATAACAGGAACGCACTTGCTCGATGGTTGGCTCAACAACAACCGAAGCACCATCACGCATCGACACACGGATGTCGCGTTTTCGGCTTTTTCCCATACGCTCATTCACCACATCCATCGACGAAGTGTCCACATGGATGTCATAGTGAGACTCATAGCCAAATCCGCATTCCCCAAACACGCCCCGCCAATGGCTGTAATCGTTGAAGTTGCGCGTTTCGATATAGATAACCTTTTGTTTTAATCTGTCTTTCAACGTATTGAGCAAGCACCGCAACTCGTCATCGGAGATGTCGTCAGCCAGCAAAGGCCCTCCTGTGATGATGGCACGGCGGGAGAAGAACCGCTTCAGCCTGCCGCCGTCTTTCTGGACATAGCCGACCACTATGCCTTTCAGTTTCCCATCATTCTCCACACCGAAGGCAAACGCCCAAAGGAAGGAAAGGCTGTCGAAAAAGCGGTATGCCTCCTCGGTTTGGAACCATGTGGCGACCGAAGACCGCCTTGCCAACTCCGCCCATGCGTCCCGGTTTATATCGTTTACTTCTACAAGATTCATTTTTTCAATTCTTTATTTTCATAAACACAAAAACTGCCTGCCACACACAAAGAGTTCACCTCACACTTCCCTAAGCAAAAACGCCATATAAAGCGGCAAAGTCAGCACGTTACCGTTTCTTCCCACGTTGTAGTCGCCAAGCTTGATTGCCTGTTCAATGTGGTATTTCTCGGGGTGTTTCATCACCGTCTTGAGGCTTTTGGCATTGCCATCGGTGGCTTTCACCTCAATGGGGGTGCATTTTCCTCTGTAACGAATCAAGAAGTCAAGCTCGAGGCCCGAATCCTTACGGAAATAATAAAGCTTGCGCCCCATCTTCCCGAAAACGTCGGCCATGAGGTTCTCGAAGATCGCGCCCTTATAGCCGAGCATGTTGCCCTGCAAAATGTCGAACTGGGTGCCATGTTCCAACATGCTGACAAGCAAGCCCGTATCTGCCATATAGACCTTGAAGACATCGTTCATGGCGTTGCCGTCCAAAGGCAGTTCGGTAATGCTCGTGTTATGGCATCGCCTGATGATTCCGGCATCTTCAATCCATTGCAGGCTCCCTGCAAAAGAGGATGCCGTACCGCCTTTCCTCACTTGTGAGTATTGGAATTTCTTGTTCTCCTTGCTCAACTGCTGCGGGATGCTCAGGAAACACTCCCGAATCAAAGACTTGTCTTCGGCGGTGGCGTATTTTATGATGTCGTCTTCGTAATCATGTATGATGCGCTGCTGGAGATGCCAAACCCGCTCCATGTTGTGCGTCGCCACAAACTCGCTCACCACCTCGGGCATGCCTCCGACAACGGTGTATTGCAACAACAACTCGCGCATCCTGTTATGGATGACCGCATCAACGGGAGTCTCCGATTGGTAACATTCCTCGATATAAGTCAGGACATCGCCAGATATGCCGTTGGCCCACAAAAACTCCTCGAAATCCATCGGGAACATATCTTCAATCTCCTCGTAACCTACGGGGATGGAAGCCACCTTGCTCACATACCCCGAAACGCCCAACAACGAACCCGTGCAAAGCACGTCGTACTGGCCGTCGATGCTCAGGAATTTCAATGCCGTCCGTGCTTGGGGGCACTCCTGAATCTCGTCGAATATCAAGCAGGTTTCGTGAGGGACGAACCTCACTTTGTCGCCATAGAGCGACGACAGTCCCATGATGATTTTCCTCGCCGCCAACGACCCCTCAAAAACCGCCTTTGCCTCCGTGTTTTCCAAAAAATTGACATACAGCACATGCTTGTAGTTCCGCCTCGCAAATTCGGTGACGGCGAAGGTCTTGCCACATTGACGGCAACCTTTCAAGATTATGGGCTTTCGCGATGGATTTTTCTTCCATTCACTTAACCTATTGTATATCTTTCTGTTAAACATCTTTCAAAAACTTTTTCAAACGACTTTTTGCTGAAATCGCCAACTTTTTCAAACGACTTTTCGCGCAAAAGTACAACTTTTTCAAACGACTATTGGAAAATCAGGACACTTTTTCATAGATTTCCATCAGTTTCTCCGCCACCAACTTGTTGTCCAACCCGTCGGCAATGATTCTCTCGCGACCTTTGGTCTTGCCTTCAAATGCCAACGCCTTTTGGAGCAATCCGGCCAATTCCTCGGCGTTCCGCGTTTGGGCCA
>CALDIA010000003.1 GCA_937901455.1 uncultured Bacteroidales bacterium
CGTCTGTCTGCCATTGGTCAATGTGTCGGTAGCGACAACTGCGATATGCTCTTTGGAGGATGGAGTTTCCTGCCTGTGGCCCGTCAGATGGGTGGCGGTCAGGGTGGCGCCCACGCCCACGGCGAAGGAAGCCACACCGATTAGGAGCTCCTTGGCGTGCGACAGTAGCCAGATGCCCGCGCCGGACTTGGAGGCGGATACAGCAGCAGAGATCTGCTCTGTGGTAAGCGGCTTGCCGGGCATACGCTCCATAGAGGACGCAGCCTGCTCGTACATTCGGTCTATGTTTGATCTGTTTTTTTCCATTGGTGATTTGTTTTTACACAAACTGCACTGCGCTTGTGCGGCCTGTGGCCTTGTGTTGGGATATTTGCACTGCGTGTGTGTTGCCCCCGGGGGACTGCTTAAGGAATAATCTGTTTATTTTCATTCATTCCACATATGGTCGTAATGCTCGTCACTGATGACAAATGTGAGTTTGCCGTAAGAAGGATGGTCGTGGAACCAGCGGCCGGTGTTGCGCTTCTCTTCGTATTGATAATGGATACCTTGAAAATTGTAGGGACTGATTCCCAAGGTGTCGTTTCTGTAATACACCATTTGCAGAATTGTATCCCCGTCAAAGCGAAAAGCCACGCTGTCGCCATAATATTGGAGAAAGCTCGCCACACCTTCTTCCAAGCTGGCGCCTCCGATACCACCTGTACTCTGAATGACCACCTCCCTGTTGGGGGCGATACTATAGGTGTTGTTTTCTACAGAATAGTTTGGATTGCTGGTGGCACAATCGCGGATTCCGGGAATGACCGTCACGGTGTGCGAGGACTCGTTGCGGATAACCATGTCCTCATTGTAACCTGGATCGCATGCAGTGGTCAGCGCCGCCAGCAGCACAATCGTTGCAAATTTTATTGTCTTTTTCATATCGTTTATTTATTGGCAAATTATAATCACAGTTCAATTGTTTTCTATTACACTTACGATGTGCATACGTCACACCGCGTCTCATTTCTTCACGAATGTATAGCAAAAACCGTCAAACATACCGTCTTCGCACATCGAAAACACTTGCCCCTCCTCCTCGCTGTAACTGATGGTGGCGAAAAACTTGGACGGCGTGCCCAACGAAATCTTCCCGTTGGTGGCTTCCGCGATTTTTTGATGTTGCGACTCTGTGAGCCGGAAGCGTATGTTGAACCAGGAATAGAAAGGTTCGTCCTTGTCTCCCTTGTTAGTGTACAGCGTCTCGTCCACATCATAGTCGATGTGATAAGTCCCGGATGTGACCTTCTCACCATCTTTGTAGAAGGTAAAGCTATTGCCTTTGAAGAGGATTTCGGCCTCGAAGCCTTCGCTTTCGGGGGTGTACCACACACCGGCGATTCCGCCCGTGGTGACGGTCCATCGCCAGGAGCCGGCGAGTTCTTTCTTTTCGGGTTTCGTACAGGCGGCCATCAGAAAAGCGACAGCCATTAGGAGGATAGCTATGCCCCACACTGCGCTGCGCTTGTATGATAGGCCCCACACTGCGCTGCGCTTGTGTGGGGTTATTAGCACTTCGTGCGTGTTGTCCCTTCGGGACTGCTCAAGGAAAGTGTTTTTTTTCATATTAATTGTTCTTTAAAACGGACTTTAACATAACGGGTAACGGTGAACCAGCTTTCGCGCCTTCAGCAGTACCTGCAGTTGTGCGCGGGCGCGGGAGAGCAGCACTTTGGAGTTAGCGATAGAAATGCCCAATTCCTTGGCAATCTGTTTGTGTGACCAGTGTTCCACCGCGTAGAGGTTGAAGACGGTGCGCTGGTTGACACCTAATTTCCAGATCACCTCCTCGAAATCCTCCCGCGTGAATTCGAGATCCTCTATTGTCTTCTCCTCTATCTCCTCCTCAATCATGCCGGGAAGGTTATCGTCCACTTCCACCATTTCGGGCCGGTTACGCAGGTACATCAGCGCCTCGTTGACGGCGATTTTTTGCAGCCAGCTCCCGAAACTTCCCCAGGCATGGTACGAACTGTTCTTTTCCATCGCCTTCAAAAAAGCGTCCTGAGCCAGATCCTCCGCCACCTGCCAGTCGCCCACATAGCGGTAGCACACGCCTACCATCTTGCCGATGTTGCATCGGTACTCCTTCGCCCAGAATTCTGCTTTTTTCATCTATTCTTACCGTCTATAAAGAAGATGCAAAAATACAAAAAGGTTACATTTTAAATTATTTATACGGCAACAATAGAGTAGCAAATCGAAAAACAGGGGTTCCATCTTCTTTTCTGACCAAATTGGAACGGGAATAGCGCTAAATAATTGATTTTAAACAACTTTATAATGTTATTATACACAAGTCAAAAAGAGTAGTATTCTTGCCATTGCTTTTCAAAATTCTTTCTTGCAGACATAATCTTTGACCTTTTTGCGGGATTTTCTATTTCTGCGCAGACCACCTATTTCGTTTCCAACAGCAGTAACGCCAGCAATAACGGCTTCTCGTGGACCACGGGCAAGGGCATCATCAACGGAGCGATGGCATTAATCACCTCAGCCAACGACGACTCGGTGTTTGTGGCGGGCACTTATCCGGCCTGCACCGACAAGAACGGCACGCACGTGTACGGTGGTCACCTCAACTATTTTGGAGAGATATTGATGTGGCGGGGCGTTTGGAATATGTGTCTTGCCATAGTATAGGACTTGGGCTGGTTTTTGTCTTGCATGATTTGAGTATTATTGGGCCAATCGTAAACATTTGCCTTTTTTATTTCATCAGTGTGCCATTGATGGAGAAACGGCAACTACAAAACAAACCGGGTTACGCTGCCAGTCGGGAGCGAACCCGGATGTTTATTTAGATGATGATTGGAGCCAGTGACTGAGTAAGTGCCTCCTATTGCACAATCTTCAGTTCTTGCATAAGGTTTTGGGCGTTGGCCATCTTGTCAATGATAAAGAGCAGGTAGCGTACGTCCATGCAGATGGTTCGTTGTACCTGGTTTTCGAATGCGATATCGCCGCTCATGGCTTCCCAATTGCCATCGAAAGCCAAGCCAACAAGGTTACCTTCGCCATCAATGACGGGGCTGCCGGAGTTGCCGCCCGTGATATCGTTAGTGGTAATGAAATTGACCACTAAATCGCCGTTTTTGTCGGCATAGCGGCCATACTCGTGGTTCTCCCAAAGCTTGATGAGTTCTTTGGGTACATCAAACTCCCAATCACCTGGTTTGTATTTTTCCATTACCCCATCCAGCGTGGTGATGTAGTCATAAGTCACCGCATTGGCGGGCTTGCAGTCTTGAACGCTGCCGTAGGTGAGGCGCATGGTGAAGTTGGCATCAGGATAGAAGTTGCGGTCTTTCTGCATTTCCATCAAACCCTGCATGTACAGACGTTCGGCGCGAGTTTTGCTCACAGACTCCGCTTGTTCGCCAAGCGCCCAATAGGAACTGAGAATGTTGTACATAAGGGCAAAAATGGGATCTTTGGATAAAGATTTGGGATTGTCAAGCCAGGCATTCATCTTGTCTTGATCCACAAAAATGGACTTGGCAAAGGCATTGTTCACATAGGCAGTGAAATCACCATGGGACTTGTCTCCCACCTTTTTAATGATGGAGGGCAATTGGTCGGCGTTCACATCCTGATAGAAGAGGTTCAGCAGTGCAATGGTCACGTCGCGGTCCAATGCTTTATTGTAGTCTTTGAAGAAGTCTTGCACAGACTTTTTCATTCCTTTGGCACGCTCTTTGATATTATCCTGTGTGGTGCTCTTCGACTCAATGATGTTGTTCAGTTGTCTGAAGCGAAGGGCGAAATAGACGGCTTCGCTGCCGTACCATCCGGCTTCACGGTGGTAAAGCAGGGCCTTGGTGTATTGGTTCTGGTGCTTCCAGTATTGGTCAAATTCCTCGAAGATGCCTTTGTATTTGGCTTGTCGATCCTTGTCTTGGTTCATCCATGCTTTAAACTCCTGCTCTTGTGCCAGTCGTTTTTCCACTACCTTGTTGCGTTGCAGTTGTTTTACCTGACCGATATAATATTTCCAGTAGTTGCTTACGCTGGCCTGTTTGGAGGCGTATTGGATGAAGACGGCAGGGTCGGCATCCATGTGCTTGCGGTATTGGTTGAGTTTAGTGGTGCGGCATGCGATAATGGAAGGGCCTTCCAAATCAATTATATTCTTGACAGCACCGGAGTAGGAGTAACGGTCAGTGCTGCCCGGGTATCCGAGAATCATGGTGTAGTCGCCAGGCTCCACACCCTTGAGAGAGATGGGCAGGAAATGCTTTGACTTCATTGGGATGTTGTCCTTACTATACGCTGCAGGAGAACCATCGGGAGCGGTATAGACGCGGAAGATGCAGAAGTCGCCCTTGTGGCGAGGCCAAGTCCAGTTGTCGGTGTCAGCACCATATTTGCCAATACCCCAAGGTGGGCAGGCAACCAGCCGCACGTCTTTATATACATCGTACTCAAAAAGGATGTATTGGTTGCCATGGTAGAAAGGTACAATTTCAACCTCTACATTGCGCTTGTCCTTCCGTTCTTTTGCCAGTCTTTTGCCATTCTGATCTATCATCTTGGCACGATATTCCTCGGAGGAATTTTCATCCACCCCTTTCAAGATGGCTTCTGTAACATCCTCAATGTAGGATAGGAACATGACCGACAAACCTTCGTTCGGCAATTCTTGGTCTTTGCTACGGGCCCAAAAGCCGACTTGTAGATAGTCGTGTTCCACAGAAGAGTGGGCCTGCACCTGACTAAGTCCGCAGTGATGGTTGGTGAGTAACAGACCCTCTGCGGAGATCAGCTCGCCCGTACAGCCACCGCCAAACTGCACAATGGCATCTTTGAGGCTGGGCTGGTTGAAACTGAAAATCTGTGCTGCGGTCAACTTGCAGCCGAGCCGCTGCATGTCTGCCAGGTTCTGGCCGTTGATAGAGTAGGGTAGCCACATGCCCTCATCGGCACGAGCGCCCACGACAAGCATCATAAAGGCGATGCTTAAAAGGGTTATATTCTTTCTCATTGTTATATATTTTGAAAATGCAAAGGTAGCAAAAAAACGGCAATGCACTGTTATTTTCGAATCCGGGCGCGAATTTTCATAAAAGGCCTCTCAATGGTAATGTGAAGCAGGTATGAGACCACCAACACCAGCACCCAGTAGAAGAGATAACCGAACACTCCCAAAAGTTGGAATGTTTCGGAAAAGTGCGCAACAATTACTTGGAGGATGAGTAGGTTGGTGAGATACATGGCAAACGACAATATACTGATATCGGTGATGAGCTTGCCCGCCCAAGATTTGCAACTTCTTATTTTGGAAAAGAAAGGTAGGCATAGGACGATAGCAACGGGAGCTATGGACGATACCAGCACATTGCTATAGAAAGTGCCCGTATGCCAAGGCAGCACAGAAATCAGTATGAGGATAGCCACTCCCATTAGGAGGTTTGGCAGAGTGTGGCTGCCCCATCTCTCTGGGTAATAGATACAAAACCAGGCGGCAGCCACCCCCATGAATACATTGTCAATGCGCGAGGCAACGGTTTTCCGGATCCAAACGCCCCACC
Source organism: uncultured Bacteroidales bacterium (assembly GCA_937901455.1). Classification (GTDB taxonomy): domain Bacteria; phylum Bacteroidota; class Bacteroidia; order Bacteroidales; family WCHB1-69; genus F23-D06. Next base: position 5,574 of record CALDIA010000003.1, read on the forward strand.
AGAAGTTGTCTTGCGCATAGTCACTCACCACAATCCGATACACAATGGAGAGGCCTGCAAACAATAGGCATAGAATCGGAACCACTTTCTTAATGTTAAACTTAGGCGTCAGGATGAAAAGAAGCAGTGGAAAAAGCATGTAGAACCACCATTGAACTGGTAGGCACCATGATTCCCAGTAAAAATCATAGAAAGGCGTGAAGATATTTTGTGTAAGCGTGGCAAACTGCCAGAGCGGGAATGCCGAGGCGTTGCCTGCAATCCATTGAAGACGTACGAAAAGGTAGTTTACGACGAGCATGACATAGTAACAGGGGAGGATTCGTAGGGCTGACCGACCGTAAAACCGCAATAGTTTGTGACGGTCCACACGGCCTTGGCGTTCGGCAGAACGGATGAAAGAAGTGCCGATGAGGAATCCGGTGAGGACGAAGAAAATGTCCACTTCATACAAAAAAAGGAAATGAGAGAGAGGCTCGAGGGTGGTGTTGTGCAACAGAAAAGCGCCGTGGCCGTGTACCACAAAAAAAATGGCCAGCACACGCAGGATGTCCAGTCCGAAAACACGATCCGATAAGCGTTCAATACCTATCATAATGATTTTGCATAAATACAATTAATTGCGAAAAACACTTCACTAAGTGAGACGAGTATCCGCCCTTTCATCCTGAAGTTAAAGGAATAGGGCGATGATTTTGGGAAGAAAGATAATGAGCCCTATAGCCAAGGCAGTCAAGGCTGACACCAGCACAGCGGCGGCGGCCAAATCCTTGACTTTCCCGATTCGTTCGTCACGATCCGGGCAAACAACATCCGACAGGTCTTCGATGGCCGAATTGATAATCTCGCCACTGAATACTAGTCCGATGGCAAATACGACTGCCACCCATTCAAGTGGGGATATACTGAACAAGAATCCCGCCGCGACCACGCAAACCATAGCTGTCAGGTGGATTCTGGAATTGTGCTCCTCGCGGAAGAGCACGCGCAGCCCGTTGAAAGCGTAAGTAAAGCTTTTGAACCGCTTGCGAATAGAAAATTTTTCCTCTTTCATACCCTGATAATGATATGCGGCAAAGATACAACATATTTTTCAATGCAGTATTTTACTATTTTTGCCAGCTCTAAAAATCTCCTTAATTATGACTAGAATAATCGGCATACTGGGCGCTATGGCGCAGGAAATTGATGAAGTGAAAGCCATGCTGGACAACAAGTGCGTTGTGCAAATGGCCAATCGGGAATTTGTGAAAGGCAAAATTAATGGCATCGATTGCGTGGTGGCCTTCTCCAAGTGGGGCAAGGTGGCTGCCTCCATTACCGCTACCCTGTTACTGCAAGAGTTTGCGGTAACCGAACTATTCTTTATCGGCACGGCAGGTGCTTTGGCCGATGGCTTGAAGGTGGGCGACATCGTCATTTCCAAGCGGCTCGTGCAGCACGACTTGGATGCCCGCCCTATGATCTCACGATTCGAACTGCCACTACTGAACCGCATCTACGTGGATAGCGATCCGAAACTCACTGAATTGGCAGGCAAAGCCGTTTCCAATCTCATTGACACAGGTGTGGAACATATTGTGGGTGGCAAGGCTATGAGGGAATTTAGTTTGGATCCGACACTGCATTTTGGCGATATCGCCAGCGGCGACCAGTTCATCAACAGCGTTGAGAAACGCAACGAGATACTGGGGCTGTTGCCAGATGTGAAGTGCGTGGAGATGGAGGGCGCAGCTGTGGCGCAGGTCTGCATAGAGTTCGGCGTGCCGTTCACAGTCATACGCACTATCAGCGACACTGCCGACCACAACGCCCGCATCGACTTCAACAAGTTCATCATCGAAGTGGCCAACGCCTATTCCAAGGCAATTGTCGGGGAGATCATGCGGATATTGTAGTGTCTCGCTTGAACCACTTCCCCACAACGGGCAGGGAACTTACTGGTAAATCTTTCTTCAGCAGGTAAGCAATATAGATACAAATCAGCAAAGTGTTTATCATCAATTCTGCCCATACCGGCAACGCCTTGCAGAAATAGTAAATCACGTATAAAACCGCGGCTAACAAGACATACTTGGCCATGTCGGCTAAAGGGTAATCTATCGGGTTTTTCTTCTGCCCAATGAAATAGGAGAGCAGCATGCAGGTCCCATAGCCCGCAAATCCTCCCCAAGCACAGGCCATGTAGCCATACTTGGGCACAAACAGCACGTTGATGCTGATCATCACAAGCGCCCCAATTCCGCTCATTACCGCACCCCACCAAGTCTGGTCACTCAACTTGTACCAGAACGAGAGGTTGAAATAGATACCCATGAACAACTCCGCGAGCATAACAATCGGCACGACCTTCAATCCCACCCAATAGTCGTGGTTGGTAACCAAGTAACGGAGAATGGGCAGGTAAAACATTACCCCTAAAAAAGCCAAAATGCCGAAAATCACGAAAAACTTCATGCCTTGAGCCATCGTCTCTGACGAGTTCTTGTCTTTGTCACCGCCAAACACAAACGGTTCGTATGCATAGCGGAATGCCTGAGTGAGCAGGGCTAAAATCATGGCAATTTTGCAACAGGCACCATAAATGCCAAGCTGCACTTGTCCCTCAACAGGGTCGGACACAATGTGCTTGAAGGCGATTTTGTCAAACACCTGATTAAGGATGCCCACTAAACCGAGCAATAGCAAAGGCCAAGCGTAAGATAACATGCGTTTTGCCAATTTTGTGTCGAAACCATATGCGATGCCCTTGAGTTCTTTCAAAAATCCGAAAGTGACCATGAAGGTGCACAGGAGGTTTACGAAGAATACCAGCCCTACACCGTAGTTATATTTTATGTAGATGGTTTCCAATGTCGGGAATGTGACAAATAGTTTGGGCATGAGCCAGAACACGAACACATTGAGCAGCACGTTGGGTATGATGAAGGCCATCTTGAGGGCCATGAACTTCACAGGCTTGTGTTGCTGCCGCAAACGGCTGAAGAGAATGGCTTGAAAAGCGTCCATGGCAGCGATTAGGGCGAAACAACCCACATATTCAGGGTGGTCAGTGTAGCCCAAACGGTTGGAAATGGGCCCGAGAAAACAGAACACAATCAGTAGAAAAAGCAATCCCACTGAACCTACTAATCGCAGGGCGGTGCTATAGACCATCGATTCGTTTTCTTCCTGTTTGTTGGCGAATCGGAAGAAGGTGGTTTCCATGCCGAATGTGAGCACCACAAACAGAAGGGCGGCCCAAGCGTACATCTCTGTCACGATGCCATACCCGCCACTCAAGGGGTTGATAAACCAGGTATGAAGCGGTACGAGAAGGTAATTCAGAAACCTGCCCACGATGCTGCTTATCCCATAGATTGCTGTGTCCTTAGCTAAACTTTTTAAATTGGCCATATCAGTCACACTTTTTACCCCCATATCTTGTGGGGTTTCACGTTGTTATTACTTCATGCAAACAATCTGCAAAACTACAAAATTTCCGAACACTTGAATAAACGTGGCTTTTCTGTCAAGCAGTCATCGACTTTTCATGATTCTGGCAGTGGCAACCCTGTCGCGGGTATGCAAGCGGATGAGGAAGATACTGTGTAGAAGAACAGTTGAGCATCGGCTGGCAGAATGGAGTCGGAAAAGTGCAGCGGCAAAGTGGTGGCACCCGGCGAGGTGACAGCTATTAGGCGGTGTATAAGGTCGTCGGAAATAGTGCGGCAAGGATAATGATTTTTTCTTAAATATGCGTCAACAACGAATAATCAAAAATTGTTACTTTTGCCACTCGTAAAATTGGAAAACATGTTGCAAATCGGAACCGAAGCCCCTTATTTCGAGGGCAAAGACGAAAACGGGAATATTGTTTCCCTGAAAGATTTTGAAGGCAGAAAGTTGGTGCTCTACTTCTATCCGAAGGATAGTACGCCGGGCTGCACGTCGGAAGCCTGCGACCTGCGCGACAACTACCACCGCTTCCTTGCCATGGGGTACGAGGTCTTGGGCGTGAGCCGTGATTCCGCCGCCTCGCACCAGAAATTCATCGCAAAACATGAATTGCCCTTCCACCTCATTGCCGACACCGACCTCAGCATCCTGAAAGCCTACGAGGCCTGGGGCAATAAAAAAATGTACGGCAAGGTGACCGAAGGCACACTACGGACCACTTACGTCATTGACGAACAGGGGGTTATTATCGATGCCATCGGCAAGGTGAACACCAAGGCGCACACGGAACAGATTCTGAAATAACGGCCGTTGGAGGCTTGCTAAGCCAGCACCTCTTTCTGCAGGTCGATGCCGCGTTTCCGATAGGCGCGAATGACCACATCCGTACACACACCTTTGCCGGCAGGCACGTCGCCATTGGGGTAGATAATCTTAAAATAAGCAGGGTCGTATTGTATATGCTGATGGGTCAATGTCAAGGCGGAATCAGCCAGCCGGCTGTAAAAATCCTCCTGCGCCAAGCCTGCAACCCAGATGCAGAGACACAACAACAGAAACAGCACTTTTCTCATATCAGAATTATCGCAAAAAAACTCGTTTTATTGTTTTTCATGTGATTTTCTTCACCGCTTTGCGATAAATATAGGAAAAGACTAATTTTGCCAGCATGGATATTGAGCAACAGTTTTTGGAGCTTTTAGACAAAAACCGACGCCAAATCGCCGGGGTCTGCCACTATTATTCCTCAATGGGCACCTATCTTTCGGAGGATGACCTGTTTCAGGATGTTTTGCTCAATCTTTGGACAAGTTACCCGAAATATATCAAACGACCCCGTTGCCAAACCTCCACCTGGGTGTATCGCATAGCCTTGAATGTATGCATCTCACACTGTAGGAAAGCAGGAAAAAAGACGCAAGTTCCACTTAATGAGCAGTCTGTAGAGCTTTTGGAAGATTCGGGAGATAAAGAAATGGTGTCACATCTCTACCACCTCATTCGCCAGTTGGACCAGGAGGAACAGGCACTCATCTATCTTTACATAGATGAAAAATCCCATAAGGAAATCGCCGACATTATGGGAATTTCTATCAGTAATGTGGGTACAAGAATACAACGCATCAAAATGAAACTAAAACAAATGAACAATGGAAGACCTTGATTTGAAAGTGCTAAAAGAAGACATCCGGATGGAGACAATCCGCGAAGACAACTTGTACATTCCGTTGCAGAAAAAAAAATGGCTCCAAAGGCACCAGAATGGCTTATCGGGAGTCGCGTGTATCATTTTGTCCGTCCTGCTCCCATTCCTATTATGGATGCAAACAAATTCTAAGAATTTCTTCTGGCTTTCTTTCGTCATTGTTGTATTTTCCATTTATTGCTTGGTGAAAGGTATTTTCACTTTGTTATTCCATGCTAAAGAGATCCAATTAGGGACAGGCGTTCACCAATATCTGCTTGCCAATGCTTATAATCGGCTATACTTTATCCACGAAAAAATGGTCTGGCTATGGTTTCTCCTGCCTCTCGCCATTGCGACGCTCTCTATCATCACACCTTTGAATAAAAACAGTTTATATTGGTTGTTAGTCAGTGGCATTTATTCAGTGGTCCTGCTTTGTTCAAGTCGCCCGCTTTGGCGCAGGATGAGACAAGTAAGAGAGGAAATAAAAAAATTAAACGAATAAATAAAATTTATTGCTATGAGAAAAACTGAAGGAATCATTCAATTGATTATTGGCCTTATCGGAATGGCATTGTGTCTTACAGCCCACAACAAATGGGCCTACTTACCCGCCATCCTTATGGGATTGTGGGCCGTGGTGACCATTCGTCGCCTTCCGGCATTCCAGCTAACTGAAACAGGACAGCGGAAATTTCAAAGACGAAATGTCGTCAGCATGATTTTGTGGGTAATTGCCGCCCTCCTTGCATTCGTGTTCCTGCGACAGACGCCTTACGGGACGGATGGTCTTTGGTTTATGCTGTCGGCATACCTGTTCTTAACCATACACGGAGTTATGGTCATAGTGCCATTAAAAGAGGAGTAGAATTGGCGACCGCGTCAGAGGCAAAAATATTCACCAGCCCGTACAAGGTGTTGTTGGGAGTGAAACACATTGACAGAATGCCTGGAAAACAATGCGACGAGAAAAAGTGGAAGACGATGATAATGAAAAGCATCGTGATGGAGAGCACCATCGTATGTCTTTTGGCTAACATAAGGATAGCACCTATGGTAATGAGCACAATCAGCAGACAGGTGATCAGCACAACCACGATGGGATGATGGGCAAATTGCCAATTTCCGCCGCCGAAATATTTCAACACGAAAAAAGCCATCCACAAGCAGAAAAATCCTACCTTTGCCGCCTCAAATAAGATTACGGACTATGGCCCAGAAATTCGGCATGACATGGGGAGCAGTGGCTGAACGTCCTCTCCCGAATCGACTACAGCAACCGGCTGCCACGTACGCGCGCAAAGGCGCCGTGCTGCGCATCGACGTGAAAGACAACCTCGTCACTGCCAAAGTGCAGGGGAGCAGAAAGAAGCCCTACAACATCCGCATCACCGTTCCCAAATTCAAACAATAGGAGATAGACTTGCTGATAGACAGCGTTTTGGAAAACCCAACACTGTTGGCACAACTGCTGAACCCCGAACTGAGTCCGCAGATCATGACCATCGCGCAGACCATCGGCCTGCACATTTTCCCATCCTCGTGGAAAGACCTCGGCATGAGCTGCAGCTATCCCGACTGGGCGGTGCCCGGTTTGGGAATATGTAGGGACAAATTACCGTGTAGGGGCGAATAATTATTCGCCCCTACGTTTTATATACGTCCGCAAACGAAGTCCTGGTAGTTGTCGGGGGAGACTACCGAAAAGGTGTGGTTGGGGTAATTTTTTGAAAAGGATTCTGTCAGGTGGGGTTGTTTGTGGCTGCTCCATTTAAATTCGTATGCGTGGAGAGTGCCGTCGTAGTCCTCAATATAGTCCACCTCCTGCTGTTGCTGTGTGCGCCAGAAATAGCTTTTCCCATAAAAGGAACTATAAGCGTTGTGCTTCATCCGTTCACTGACAACATAGTTCTCCCAAAGAGCTCCTGTGTCCGAGCGAAGCGACAAATCCTTGTAGTCGCCAATGACGGCATTGCGGACGCCATTGTCACAAAAGTATATTTTGCGGCTTTTTTTCAGCTCGGTGCGCATATTCCGGCTGAAAGAACGCAAATGGAACAGTACATACGATTTTTCCAGCAGGTCGATGTAACGTTGGACGGTGATGGAGGTGAGGCCCAGCATACGTCCCAATTCGTTAAAAGAGACCTCGCTGCCAATCTGCAAAGCCACAGCCTGAAGCAGTTGCTCTATGATTTCCGGTTTGCGGACATCCTGAAAAGAAAAGATGTCCTTGTACAAGTAGCTGTTCACCAGATTGGTAAGTGTCAGTTTCTCTTCACCGGGTGAATTCACCACTTCCGGGTAGGAACCATAAATCATTCTCCGTTCCAGCATTCTCCGTTCTTCAGACGCGCCAAACTCCTGAATCAGCTCCTCGGCGGAAAACATATACATCACGTACTCATATTTCCGGCCTGTGAGAGGTTCATTAATGGAATTTGAAAGTCCTATCGCCGATGATCCGGTCACTACCACCTGTTTCTCCGGAAAATTATCCACTAATAATTTCAGTGTAACACCGATATTGGGTACTCTTTGGGCTTCATCTATCAGAATCATATTTGCGGTGGCGGTTTCGGCTCCGAGCTCCGAAGAGGTCGGGGTATTCAGTTTGCTTCGGATGTCCGGTTCGTCGCAGTTCCAGAAAAGCACGTTTCCGTCCATATTCTCGTGAAGCATTCGGAGAAGGGTGGTTTTGCCCACCTGCCTCGGCCCGACCACCAGCACCACCTTGTTTTTGTGTAATATTCTGTCAATCTGTTCTTTAAGTTTTCTTTTTATCATATTGCGGGATTGTTTTTATAGAACTGCAAAGATATGATTTTCTTGTTATAATGAAAATATATTATAAGATTTTTTTATTACAATAAAGAAAACATTGGTTTTTGTGTATGGGAATCGTAGAGACGGGGCGCACCCCGTCTCTACGGCGCCGTTATATTACATTCGGTTTACAGAAACCGGATGTAATGCACCACCTTGTTGGCGAAATCCAAAGGCTTTTGGATACCAATGGCTGATATATTCCGTCTCGGTGTCCCGGACCCAATGGCTATGAAAATGACACATACGTTTCAGAGCAAGGCATTTACAAGGTGAACAACCTGCTTAATAATAATGGCAGCATCGTTTCTCTACTTCAGAAAGTGTTGCTGCACAATGCAATTTTCCCCGACACGGCATATTCATTCCACGGTTTCGCCGGATTCGATGGAAGAACCGTACAGCCAGTCCTTTATCAACCTCGCGTTGCGGACGCCAAACCCGCCAATCAGATAATGATTGACACTTACATGGCGGCGCTTGGCTTTGAAAAGACTTCCGAAGAGGGCCGTTTCACCAATAGGGATTATGAAGCATGGGATCTCCTTCCTCGCAATGTTTTGGTTGACAACGAAGGGGATATCTTTGTGGTTGATGCTGAAATCAAACGATTGTAATAGAGTTGTTTATAATATATTTCCACGTATTGCTCGTATCTTCACGTATTATTTCATTGTTATTCACCATTCTTAATACTTGACTATTACAAACTTCACCTTTGCGCTCCCCGAACTCGTGCTTACGAGCACGACGTACAGCCCTGCGGGGAGGTGGCAGGCGGAGACCAAACCGTGAAGCGAAATGCGGAACGCTTCCCTTCAGATTTTATGTTCAGGCTTACTGAAGAAGAATGGGATGCTCTTGCACAATCCAGTATGTCATCACAAATTGTGATGACATACCCTGAAACGTGGCCCAAGAAAGCAACTCCATACGCTTTTACGGAACACGGGGCAAGTGAAAGCCGTTTTGACCGGTTTCTTCCTCGGCGGGATTGTATTTCGGTGCGAGCCACGACCTGATTGATAGCCTTGAAGTTCTGTGCTTGGCTGGCACCCATTGCGACCCGTGCCACATATATTCATAGTTAAATATTCCTAAATAGCACAAACCACCTTCTGCCATTTTTGATTTTCCGATGGATAATCCTTGATGTTTTCGCTGAATTCTTTGATTTCTTTCTGAATAGAAAGTCCTTTTGCATTATCCGCCAAGAATTTGCCGATTTCTGCATGAGTAGTCATGAAAATATGTTGATTTACTATATGTTTATAGAGCATTTCAACGTATTCACGTTCAAAATCTTTAGTGAATTGGATAATGAAGTCGTGTGTGTCGAAATCAACATTCAGTTTGGCAATGGTAGTTTCTGCTTGCTTGATAGTAATCATTAGGATACGATCTATATGTCATTTGTCCCACGTTGGTATCTTACCTCCAAGTACATAGTTGTATGCTTTGGAAGAACCTTTCATATCAAATTCATACTCTTTCACTTCCTGTACAGAATCAAAATCCTTTAATCTGATTTTAACCGAGTTTGATTGTTTGAAATCAGACCAAAATGCTCTTCCAATATCACCATGTATACTAACGAAATATATACTACGATCTAAGGAACTAAAAGGCCAGAAATACTCTGCTACCATACCCTCTTTTTTGTTTCCACTTTGCTTATATATTTTCCATTCAGCTCCTATTTTAAACCATATTTCCATCATGGCAACGGAATTGTCGTGTTTTGCCACAATTCCCCTGTTATTATGATCCTCAATTATCAAATAAAGGGGTATATATTCAATATCCAAAACAGGCTGATTTATGTATTCTTTTATTTTGAATTGTGCTGAGGCATTTGAAGCATTTGAATAAGCGATTTTTTCTGATTCATCTCCTCCAAACATAGTGTGATTGGCTTCAGTTTCACAAATCCACTGTGCTTTCATCGTGTTAACACAAACAACAGCAAATAAGGACAGCACAAACAGTTCTTTTATCATCATTACGTAATTTTAATTTTGCAAAAATACGAATTATCAACCCCTTACAGAAATGCAAATGTCGCCAATTCCGCCACACTTTTGTCGCTAATCATACTACGCCTATGGTTTTGGAACACTCCAAAAGAAAATCGTGATGCAACAGTTTTGAAATCCTTATCAACAATTGCAAATCAATGGTCTCCTTGCTCAGTATTTTGTACACATTAGTCCGATCAGTATGTATCGCCTTGGCAAACCACGTCACTGTTCTGCCCTGCGCCTTCAATTCGGCTCTGATCATATTTCCGATGTGTAGCGATTCCATTTGAGTTGATTGCATAAAAAAAGCGTGGAACTTATTCCTTGCTTGAGCTTCGGGTTTCCACGCCCACACATCTAACAAGTCATTCCACGCCGTATCAAGTACGGCATTTGATAACTCTCCTTGATGTGTTTTTGTCCTCTTGCGAGGACGTTGTGGAAATTGAAGCTCAAGGATAGCCACAAACGCTATCTATTATGTATTTTATTGGTTTTTAGTCTGTTACTGTTTGTTTTTGTTGATTTTCGTTAATACTTAAACTTGTATATGATAATTCCTATTTCTCAATAAGTTCTGTAATCTTCTCCACAAAACGATGCGCTGGTTCCTTCAGACTTTTTGCTTCCTCTTCCGTAACATCGTATGCACAATTGTAATCCGCTTTCTGCCGGAGTTGGAATAATCGGGCGAGCAAACTACCGTCTTCCAAAGGGACAATACCCGTTTTCACGAAATGCTGGCTAAACTGCGAAATCATTCCGGAATGGGTGCGGACGGATATGCCATTTTGCAAAAACAAGGCTTGAACAATGTGGAAGCAGGCATAGTAGTAACGGTTAACGGCCAAATCACTGTGGCCTAACGTCATCATCTCTTCTGATTGCCGAATAAAATGATGCGCTTTTTCAACCTGCCGGTTAATTAACAATTGTTTTTCCTCCTGATTCATGACAATAGGTTTACAGCATCGTGCTGGACATTTTCATAAAATGGCGTTGCCTGATATGATTCCCATTCTTTTTCCGTATAAAGGATAGGATTGATTTCCTCGCCCAATTCGCAACCGAGCAGCACAAAAGGATAACTCACGGTGTCGTAATCGGCTTGGGTGAGCGTGTCTTTCCGCAAGATGAGCAGAACATCCCAGTCGGAATGGCGATGCGCCGTCCCGCGGGCGCGTGACCCGTATAGCCACGCCGCACCCCCTGCGGGAACCACCGATAGGGCAAGATGTTTTATGTCAGACAAAACATTTTTCATATCTATATAATTTCAACCCCGCAAAATTACAAAATAATCCGATACGAAAAACCGGGCGCCGACCGCGACGGGTCAACGCCCGGTTTGGGGGATTGCTACAGGTAATCTCCTCTATTTTACAAATTGCTGGATATATATGTCAGGTTGATTTCTATAATATTCTACAGCAATTTCTTTTGCTGCTCTAATGCGCATCTTTTCAAGTTGCACGGAATCATCGTACTGCTTCATTTTGAAGTTCCAATCCCGTTGTTCCAATGCAGAAACCTTTTCTTCAACTTTCTTGAAGGTGTTCACAGCAAAACTATAACAACTGGAATTGGGGTTGATTTGGGTAAGATATTCCGCAGCTGCGTAATAATCTTGAACGGCTATTGCAGCATTTGCCGCTGAAGTGAGCTGTGCACAAAGTTTGTCTTGATATGCTCCATATATCTCTTCGGTCAAATCTATTATTTCTTTATAGCAAGGCACTTCTTCGGGCACTAACATTAATATGGCAATGGCGGTCTCGTATTGTTCTTGTTTGGCGTAGTTTTTGGCTTTGAGCATAATATCCGAACAACGGGCTTGATAGTAGTCAATGATTTTCTTCTTGCCTTCTGTCAAAAAAGTTTGGAACACCTCATCTGTAACAGGAATATCGGCAATGCAGTTAGTTAATGCTTTTTCTTTCGTGTTCCCACTTCCTTTTAGCGTCTTGTTGATTGAGTTGACAATGGTTCCGTCAATTTGAGATATGGTTAGTGTCAACTCTGCCTTGACGACATAAATGTTCTGCATTCCGCCCTCAACTGCTTCAAACTGATAAATATCAAATGTTGGACGGACAACAAAATTGTTGGTACTCCAAGATGAAACAATGCCGTTCTTGGTACAAATCTGCTGTAGTTTTGTCCTTATTTTTTCCGTCTGAATTTTATCCAATCCATTAATTTGCGTTGGCACATCCACACCCAGTGTGATTTTTCCCATATCGTCTGTTTTTTGGGCAAAACAAAAAGGAAGCATAGCGAATAGTGTGCAAACACAAATGATTAACTTCTTCATAAAAATTCTATTTTATCGTAATGTAAATAGCGTTTCCTTTAATGTCCCTACCGATATTCAATCCTAGAGATTTCATAAATTTGAAAATTTCCAAGGCAAATTTATTGGGATTGTAATTGTTCCCTGTATTCTCATCTTTCAAAGGAATTCTCACATCGTCAAAAATCATCTGTTTGTCAGTTGTTCCTTGAATATGATAGTTGTTTTTGTAGGCGTGTTCCTCCATCCAAAGTTCTAATTCGTCAGACAATAACAGCCCTTGATCGCCGACTTCGGAAGACATCAGGTATTCTGAATTTTCGTCAAAGCCAAAATATATGGCGACTGATTTGCCATTATTGACTATGTCTGTAAATTTGTTCTGCATAGTGTTCAGAAAATCTTCGGCACAGCTTTCCACCGCCTTACTGGCAAGTTTGCCAATGTCTTCCGTATAAAACTTTCCGCTTTCACCGACTTTGTTAGAGAGAGAATTGCCTGTTGAACATTCGTATGCCGTCAGAATCATTTTAACCTGATTTCCCGATTGCGATAACAATACACTCACTTCCGCTTCCACATATACGTCTGCACCGGAGCTTTGTATGATTTGAGACTTGAAATCCGATTTGTTATCCATTGAAAACACCGCGTTTGCATTAGCGGCTTTCAATCTTGCCACAAAGTCCACCGTTGTAAATCCACGATTGTCAAAGGCCTCTTTGATTTTCGTGATGGCGACTCTCTTGTTGACATCATTCTCCAAGATGGTTCTCAAGTCCTCACTCTCTTTCACATACGGAATCACCATAATCTTGGGTTGTACTGTTTGCACAGGCTTGTCACCGCTACCCGCTGTTGTTTCTTGGGCGCTAATAAAGGTCGATGCAATCATCATTACGAAAAGAAATATTGATTTTTTCATATTTTAGTATCCAAAAGGTCTAACAATATTATTCTGTTCCAAATCCTTACGAAGCCCATACAAATTAATTTTCACATCAACTGTTATCTGCTTCATAGTTCCTCTATAATGCTCTATGTCACTTACTGGTATGCTGGATGTGATGAAGGTTTTGTAACGTCCTTTAGACAACAGTTCATTGAAGTAGTTACTGTTCTTTTGTGAACTTTCCGATTCATTGGTGGAAACCAGTGCGTCCTTTTGTTGGGATTCTGGTATGCCTCTAAACAAAAGGGTTTTAAAGGCGGTTTGTTCAGCATCATTTATAGCTGCAAATCGATCTTTCCCATATCCAACGCATCGTAATGATATTGTTTGGGCTGTCTCTTCCAAAAAATTGACTTGGTGCGTGTAATACATTGGCTTACATCCTGAAACCAATACGGAGAGAAAGAGTATGACAATCCGTTTTTTTCTCATTTCACAATCATTTTGCATTGCAAGGTCTCCGCAGCATTAAATCTTGAAAATATTTCTTGGCCGCCTTTCAGCACTTTACATTCTATAAAATCATCACCCACAAGTTTTTCCACCACCACTTTGCCGATTTCTGTCGGGAATGGTTTGCCTTCCAAAAGCTCCACGAATTCCACGGAAAACTGATCTCCGATGCCCACACCTGCATTTTTCCCGACATTAAGAATCACAGATAAGGCAGATTCCTTTTTGGTCTCAGGGACACGAAGTATTTTGGCATATACAGGAAATGTTTTCTTGAAGTAATCGTAGAGTGCTTTTTCAACGGACTGTAGAGCCTGGTTGACAGCTTGTTCTTTTGATGCTGCTTGGGGGCTTACCTCCGTTTGAAAATGTTCAGCCTCCGTTGTCTCTCCTGTTTCAACATCATTCACTTTAAGAGTGAAAGCCGCACTTGCCTTGAAGCCATTCACACTGCCATCCGGATTCTTCATCGTATAGATGTTCATTTTTACCAAATGGCCGACGATCATATATTGTGCGGCGATTGCGACATCTTGTTTGACCGTTGTTTTACTGTCGAGGAATGCTTCGGTCTTTTGAAATTCTAACTCCTCTTTGATTTTGTCATAGCTGGTTCTATCCACCACGGTAAAACGTCTGGTATTGGTCACCACCTGCACCACTTTTTCCGCAACGGCATCCACAAAAGGGGAGTTCACTTCAGAAGTGAATTTAGCCACACCGACAACCATTTTGTCATTCTGCTGTCCTCGTAACGATGTGAACAAACAGCAGAGTGACAAAATGAGGAAAAGTCTTGTTGTTTTGAACATACTTTATTACAAATTACCCGTTGCTTTCAACGTGTTAATCAAATTTTGTAGAAGTTTTGTCGTTTCCGACAATTTTGACGTTGTTATATCAATAGCATCCACACTCCAATTAACGGACTTAGTGGCAGGAAGAGCTTGGGTTGGAGACAAACTCTTAATATCATTTTGAACATTTTTCAGTTGTTCAGCGGCTTTTGCGGCATCGGCACCTGCTTGTACCAGCATCGGCAAAATGGCCACGTAATCTTTACCATTTGCTTTGAATTTGGTAATATCTATTTCACCGTCGCCATTATCGGTTATTTCTGTTTTATATTCCGACATAATGTCGTTTGTAGATACAGCTATTGCCAATAGAGGCGCAATAGTATTAACTAAACCATCCACGCTGTTGATACCCGTGGTGGAAGGTTGAACAACAACTCTTGATTCTTTATTCCCAAGGAGATTGTTCAGCGGTTGCTGAACATTTTCTCTCATTCCGCCGGGCAAGGCAGATACCATACTTTTTATCACTTCTCCCATGCTTCCTCCCTTAGGTGTTATGGTTTCCATTTTTTTGTCGATTTTTTGTGCTTTCTTCATAGCATCTTTAGATGTTAGTTCAGCTTTCATCTGCTGGCGTTCCGCTTTCAGTTCATCTGCGGTTTGAGCATAGGATGCACTTAGGCCCATCAGGGCGATTCCAATAATTAAAAACAATTTTCTCATTTTACATTAATTTTTTGATTATAAGAATATTACAATAAATTGCTGATTAATATCCAAGCCAAGCAAGACCGCCATTTTTATCCACAAAAGTATTTGCAATTACACCACAAGTGGCTGGAATGCGACAATCCTTTTCTTTTTCCTCCCAACGACGATATGCAGCAGACACACCTGCTGCCATTCCTCTTCCTCCAGCATAATTATCCAACCCGTTGTCTTTGAGCAAGGCTGCCAATGTGTCATAACTCATCTTTATATTTTGGCTGAACAACACCAGTGCCAGCCTGCCTATGAACTCATAGGTTTTGTTTTCCATTTCTTCTTTTTGCATTTCCATTTTTCCGATTTATAGTTTCAGTTTGCAAAATTACGAAATATCAAAACCTTGCAGAAATCCATCTGTCTCTAATTCTGATACACTTCTGTTACTTTTTAGAGTTCATTTTCAATGGAGTTGGAACACTCCGACAGAAAGTCGTGATGCAGCAATTTTGAAATCCTGATTAGAAGCTTCAAATCAATGCTCTCTTTACTCAAGATTTTGTACACATTGGTTCGGGTGGTATGTATCGCCATGGCAAACCACGTCACCGTCCTGCCCTGTGCCTTCAACTCGGCTTTGATCATGTTTCCTATGTGTAGAGAGTCCATTTGACTTGATTGCATAAAAAAAGCGTGGAACTTATTCCTTGCTTGAACATCAGGGTTTCCACGCCCCACATCTCTAACAAGTTATTCCACGCCGTATCGCTACGGCATTCATAACTAATCCTTGAGATGTTTTGTCCTCGAAATGAGGACGTTGTGGAAATTTGATGTTCAAGGATAGCCACAAACGCTATCTATAATATATATGTGTTTCTACTCTATTAATTTAGATTAGTAAAAAAGTTTTGGTGAATATTTGATTTAAATACACGAAGACTACTTCATATTCAATTGCGAATAACTTCCTATACCATTCTGATTTTCAATTATTTTGACACAATTGGTCACATCTATAGTAACTATTGAGGAGTGAAAAACAGACAACACTTTCTCCTGTAAATCTTGATTGTTTTCTAATTCAACAATTCTTAATCCTTTGCTCTTCGCCATATTGAATGGTATTGGTCTGCCATGTGTCAAATGATTTGAGGCTGTCCCCAACCATTCTGCAATATCAGCTGCTTTTTGGGCACCGTTCTTGTCATCTTTAAACATATAAGATTGCAACCATAATGTGACTTTGTCAATGGATAACTGAGTTGTGTTTCTACAAATATCTAAAATACCGTGTGGCAGGTTGCGTAATTTACTAATCCAAATTGGTGCTACGTTAGGATTAGCGATTACTTCTCTTTTTGCTTGTTCAAACTCGCTCAGTAGAGATTGTGCAGGTGCTGTAAAATACCCGGTTGGAGTGGGAAAAGTGATTTGAGGATCTATGGGGCCAATGGCTGAGTGTTTGCCCATTATAATTTCATCACATGCACAAGCAATCATAGTGGCCGCAGACATTGCACTGTGAGGAATGATTGCTCTGATATGGCTATACTTTGATCTAAGATAATTGACTATTTGTTCTGCGGCCTCAACAGAACCTCCTGGACTATGAATAATGATGTCTAATTTGTCATTTTTAAGACCTTTCAATGTTGACATAAAACTTTGAACATCATCCACCACAACCGACACCGCTTGAGATGGCAAATGAACCATCTTATTAGTAGCATATGCTGTAATATAAATTATGGTATCACGATGAGTATACTCTGATAACTCACGAATGTACTTTCTTCTAACCTCATCTTGGGCGGCTGTTTTAGCATTGAGGATTTCTTGTTGAATTTCATTCCGCGTAGGCATAAAACGCTCCTTCGTAATTTGTAGTTAGTGAGTAATCTAAAGTTTCTTCATCGTCAAGATAATCTTGCATCATTTTATCCAATTTGTCAAAATAATCTCGTCCGAATTGTTCTTCGGCGATATCAATGACAGATTGCTTTTCATTTTCTAATATCAAATCGTTATTAATCATTTTTTTGAAAGATTGAAATATTAATATTAACGCAGTAAGACTACCTTTTATTATAAAAAAATGGGGCAACAGGCAAAACCACCCGTTGCCCCATTGAATATCGGGAATCAATCCTTATTTCTCTTCGCTCAACTTCTTATACCCCTCGTATCTCAGTTTCGCGAACTGCTCGGTCTTGGCGAACAACTCCTTGGCTTCCTCGGGGAAGGTCTTCAACAGGCTGTTGTAACGGACCTCGCCCATGATGAAGTCTTGGAACTTGCTCCAGTCGGGTTCCTTGCTGTCCAAGTGGAAACCGTTCTGGCCGGCATCCTCTTCGGCGGGGTTGAAGCGCCACAGGTGCCAATAACCGCACTCAACGGCCTTGGCCTCCTCATGCTGCGTGCGGCCCATGCCGACCTTGATGCCGTGGTTGATACAGGGAGCGTAGCAGATGACCAATGACGGTCCCGGATAAGCTTCGGCCTCCTTGATGGCCTTGAAGTACTGTGCTTGGCTGGCGCCCATGGCAACCTGCGCCACATACACGTAGCCGTAGCTCTTGGCAATCATGCCGAGGTCTTTCTTGCGCACCTTCTTACCGGAAGCGGCAAACTTGGCGACAGCACCGGCAGGCGTAGCCTTACTGGACTGACCACCCGTGTTGGAATAGACCTCGGTGTCGAGGACAAGGACGTTGACGTCTTCGCCGCTGGCTAATACGTGGTCCAGACCGCCAAAACCGATGTCGTAAGCCCAACCATCACCGCCGAAGATCCACTGGCTGCGCTTGGCTAAGAAGTCCTTGTTGGCTAACAGCTCGCTCTCCAGCTCACAGCCGTGGCAGATGCAGATCTTGCGGCCCGCGGCCTTGGCGTCCTTCGCCTTCTGCAACATTTCGGGCTGCTTGTCGCCAAATATTTCCTTTGCCTTGTCGGAGCCGAAGAACTCGATGCAGCCGTCAATGTCAAGGATGGCCTTCTCCAAGGCGGCGACGAACTCGTCGGTGGCAACGCTGTTGGCGACAGTGTCGTCGTAGGTGTCGAGCCATTTCTGGGTGGCCTCGCGCATCCAGTCGAAAGCGGTCACGCCGACCAGCTCCTCGGCTTTCTTGCGCAAGTCGCTGCGCAGCTTGCGGTAACCGGTGGCCATACCGAGACCGAACTCGGCGTTGTCCTCGAACAGGCTGTTAGCCCAAGCCACACCTCTGCCAGTACGGCAGTTCTTGCAGTACGGCGTGGCGGGCGCGGAACCGCCGTAGATGGAGGAGCAGCCCGTGGCGTTGGCCACGATCATGCGCTCGCCGAACAGTTGCGTGATGGTCTTGATGTACGGGGTCTCACCGCATCCGGCACAGGCGCCGCTGAACTCGAACAGGGGCT
The DNA here is from genome assembly GCA_937901455.1 of uncultured Bacteroidales bacterium. Lineage (GTDB taxonomy): Bacteria > Bacteroidota > Bacteroidia > Bacteroidales > WCHB1-69 > F23-D06. The sequence goes on from CALDIA010000003.1 coordinate 24,148, forward strand.
GTGCGAACTGGCTGTTCTTGATGGTGGCGTACTTGTCGATGAGGTTGTCTTTGTAGGTCACTTTCTTCTGACCATATTCCCAGTTCTCGGCTTCGCCGAGCTGGCTCTCGAACGGTTTCATCACGAGGGCCTTCTCCTTGGCGGGACAAACATCGGCGCAGTTGCCGCAACCGGTGCAGTCCATAGCGGACACCTGCATACGGAAGTGCATGCCTGCCAGCTCCTTCGGGACTTTCACGGTAGCTGTAG
>CALDIA010000004.1 GCA_937901455.1 uncultured Bacteroidales bacterium
ACGACTTGGTAGCCGGCCTCGCCGAGCCACTCGCCGATCTCGTCAGAGTAGATGACCTCGGTGTTGCAGAAACTTTTGGGCATGATGCCGAATGTCTCCTTCAATAACTCCTCCTGCAAGCGGATCTGTTCTAAAAAGGTGCTCTTGTTGTTAAGGGAAGCGATACTGTGGGTGTAGGTGTTGCCTGTTATCTCCACACAGCCCGTGGCCAGCAACTCCTTGAAACTGTCTATTACCTCTGGACAATATTGCTTGAACAGGTTGAGGGAACTGCCTGAGATGCTGAAACTCAACTTGAACTGTTTGTTGTATTTCTCTATCAGTTTCAACATCATTTTGTTGGCGGGCAGGTAGCAGCGCTCAGCCAGACGTTGGGTGAGATAGCGGTTCTGATAATCATCAAAGTAGTCGTGTCGCTCATTGATGTCGAAGAACCTATAGGTGCGCAGCCGGAATGGCTGGCTAATCTGAAAGTGAAAGCATATATTTTTCATATCATACAAATTTTTCATAAATGAATTTGAGTCTCTTGGCCACGTTTTCCCATTTCAGGTTGTTGGCCTCTGTCTGGCCTTTTTTTGACAGCAAGTGGTAGAGGGATGGGTAGTGGAGGATGCCGTAGATGGCGTCTGCCATGGCGTTGATGTCCCAAAAGTCCACCTTGATGGCGTATTGAAGAACTTCGGAGACGCCTGATTGTTTGGAGATGATGACGGGCACTTTTGATTGCATGGCCTCCAAAGGTGATATGCCGAATGGCTCGGAGATGGAGGGCATGACATACACGTCGCTCATACCGAACATTTTGTCGATGTCGGTACCGCGTAGGAAGCCGGTGAAGTGGAAACGGTCGGAAATGCCCAGCTCGGCCACACGGTTGATGACGGCGGACATCATGTCACCGTCGCCGGCCAACACAAAGCGCACGTTGGGGTCCCTGTCGAGCACCATCTTGGCAGTTTCCACAAAGTAGATAGGACCTTTCTGAAAGGTGACGCGCCCCAGAAAGGTGACGATCTTCTCGTCCACATTCCGGGCAAAGGCATGTTTGGTGGGGTTGGGGACCACAGCGTTATGCAGGGTGAAAACCTTTTCAGCGGGGATGCCGTATTTTTCTATGACAATCTGGCGTGTCAGGTTGCTGACGGCACACACCGCATCGGCGGCCATCATGCCCTCACGTTCCATGTTATAGACAATATCATTACGGTTGTTCTCCCCTGAACGGTCGTATTCGGTGGCGTGAATGTGCACCACTAACGGCTTGCCGCTTACCTGTTTCGCCGCTATGCCCGCCCGGTAAGTCAGCCAGTCGTGGGCATGGATGATGTCAAACTGCTCCTGCTTGGCAATCTCGGCGGCCACTTCGGCATAGCGGGCCACCTCCTGCATCAGGTTCGAACCGTAACCCGAGGTGAAAATGTAACGTCGCTTGCCATCCGCATGATGATCGTTGAACAGACCGCTGTCAAGCTGGTTCACCACGTTGTAGTAATCGTCTAACCCGATGTAAGGAATTAACTTGCTGTTGACTTGCAGGTAAGAGACGTTGGGATTTTGGATATATTGGTAAGAGTTCCGTATGTCCACCTCCACATCGCTGGCATTGATGACCTTGACATAGGTAGGGTCCTCATCTCCGGAGGCTTTGGGCATGACGAATGCCACGTCCACCCCATTGAGCGACAACCCCTTGGTGAGACCGTAGCAGGCGGTGCCTAAACCACCTGAGATGTGCGGCGGAAATTCCCATCCAAACATTAGTACTTTCATATCGTTTTGTGTTTATGCATTCATTAAATTATTTTCCAGCATGCTGGTCAAGGCGCCATTTGATGTAAAGAAGCGCTGCTACACTCCATGCCTGAGAGATGCACCCGTTGGGCTTGAAGGGAGGATCGCCATCTGTGATCTCAGCAATGGTGGAAACACCATAGGAGGTCATGCAACTGTCGAAGCGATACAATACTTTCTCTAAGAATGGGATGCACGACTCTTGATAAACGGCAAGCATACCATCGGTGAAAGGAAATAGCAACCATATCCAGCAGGTTCCCTGATGGTAGGCGGCATCTCGCTCAGCTTGATTGCCAAAATAGTGACCTTTGTACTCGGAATCGTTGGGGGAAAGACTGCGAATGCCCTTCTCGGTAAGCAACTCCTCGCAAGTTCTCTTCAAAATAAGCTGTCGTATCTTTTCACTAATGGGACAGTAAGGCAACGAGGCGGCAATCATCATGTTGGGACGAACCTGGAAGTTCTTGTAGTCGCCGTTTACATAGTCGGCCAAGTAGCCAATCTCCTTTGACCAAAACGTTTCCTTGAAGACGGCGGGGAAGTCTTTGATCAGGTTTTCCCAATCAGTCACAAACTCTTTGTCCTTGGCGAGGTGTGCCATTTCAATGCTGAACCTCACGGCATTGTACCATAGGGCATTGATTTCCACCTGACAGCCGGTTCTCGGGGTTACGGGTGTTCCGTCCACGATGGCATCCATCCAGGTAAGGGCAAGGTTGTCGCCACCGGCATAAATCAAGCCGTTGTCAAGGCGGTGAATGTGGTTGAGTGTCCCATAGCGATAGGCGTTGAGGATTTTCTTCATGGTGTCGCCGTACTCATGCCATATTTTGCGTTGACTGTGGGTGTATTCAGTATATAGTTGGAGTGCGCGGAAGAACCATAACGGGGCGTCCACAGAGTTGTAGGCAGCTTGGTCGCCCTGCCCGATATTGGGGAAGAGCCCCTCGCTCATCTCCGTAATCATATTGTCCATAATCTCTTTACATAATTCGGGCTTGTCAAGGGCAAGGGTCAGGCCCGGCAAGGCAATGAAGGTGTCGCGTCCCCACCGGCCAAACCATGGGTAGCCGGCAATGACCTCCGTTTTGCCATGACGTTTGACGATGAATTGCTCCGCGGCGTTCTTCAAGCAGTTGAAGAAAGAGGAACGGTTGGTGTGGTAGTGACTCTCCTGCTTGTACAACTCTGCCAAGGTGGAGGAATCTATGGGCTCAGTGCCGATGGTGATGTAAAACTCCTTGGAGGCAACTTCTGCAGCCAAATGCCCTGGCAAGAAAAGGTCCTCGTGACCGTCATAGCCACGATGCAACTCCTCCTCGTATTCCACATTGAAGTACCACTGCGGGTCGTGTTGGTATTGCACAGGCTCCGAACACTGGATATATACAGGAGTGTACTGGTCGTACAGACAGAATCCAACCCCGTGGTCCACAGATTGATAGGCACTATTGACCGCATCGTTGCAGTGGGTGAGACTGTGGATGGAGCGGAATGCCAACAACGGATTGAAAAGGAAGGAGGCTGTCTCAAAGTCATCTAAAATGGTGTACTTGATAATAAGCCGGTCGGCCTCGTTCAGGAATAGAATCTCCTTAGTGAAGTTGAACTTGCCCACTCTGTACAGATAGGATGGAATATTGTCGGCGGAGAATTGTTGGAGGTACTTGTTGCCTTTTGGGTCAATCACACCTCCTTTGTATTGGATAATCCCGATATGGAAATCCATGTTGTTGATAACGATGGTTTCATTCAGGGACGAGACGAGGAGATGCCTCTCGCCGTTGAAGCGGTCTTGTGGTACGATGAACAGTCCATGATATTTTCGGGTGTTGAGCCCTACTAGGGAGGTGGTGGCAAAGGAGCCGGTTCTGCTACAGCGCAGAATTTCCCTGGATTTGGAGAAGCTCAGGTTCACAAGGTCGTTTTTTTCAAATTGTATATAGCTCATAATGAAGAGAGAAAGGTTATTATGAAATCTGTTCTAAAATGGTGACGGCCGCGGCACGGGCGTCTTGAATGGTGTCGGTTACTGACATGGGTCGTTTGCAAGCACCAGCCAGGAAGAGACCTTTGCGCTCGGTGCAATTGTCGGTGAGGTGCTCTGACAAGCTCTTGGCGAAGTGGTAGGGGCCGGCAATGCCTGCGGCCTGCGCCAGTGTCTGGGTACCCTCCGACGGGCACATGCCCACCATCAACACCAGAAGGTCAGTGTCCATGTTCAGAGGCAGACCCATCAGGGTGTCCTCTGCCTTGAGCTGCACTTTGTGGTCATAGGTGGCCGCAGCCTCTGAAATACGACCCCGAATGAAGTTGACGGAGTATTGTTCCTGTGCGGTGCGATACATCTCCTCAAAGCCCTGTCCCCACATGCGAAGGTCCATATAGAAAACGAATGCTGAGGCGTCGGGCAGCATCTTGCGGACCTCGATAGCCTGCTTGACAGCCGTCACGCAACACACCTTGGAGCAGTAGTGGTTGCCCGATTTTTCATCGCGAGAGCCCACGCATTGCAGAAACGTCACACTCTTGGGCGTTTCGTTGAAAGCGTTGACAATACGTTCCTCCCGTATCATCTTCTCCAAGTCTATGGAAGTGATGATGCTTGGGTAGATGCCATATCCCAGCTCCTCTTTTTTGCTGGCATCAAACACTTGATAGCCGGTGGCGAGCACTACATGGTTGGCAAGGTGTGTGGTGCCGGCGGCTTCCTTCAGTTCCCAACCGCCCTCCAGAGGGCGGAGGTCGGTAATGTCGGTTCCATAGTGGGGGGTAATGTTCGGGTTGTGCAACTTCTCAGTCAACGTGTCGGCCAGTTCATCGGCAGAGGAGAAGTCGGGAAACAATAATGCTTTGTTGCGTATGTTGCACAGCGGAGCCGTCTCCTTCTCGAAGAGGTCAACATCGTGTTGTTTTGCTAAAACGGAGGCCACTTCAATGCCGGCTACACCGGCTCCTATGATGGCGATTTTTGACATAATGGTAGGGTTTTCAGTGAATGTTGATTAAGTGAATGATAAATGAGTGAATGTTATACTTTAAGAACTGTGGGTTTGTTTGGTAGCGGGAGCACGGAACCGTCCACACCCTTGTATTTGTCGTTAGGGTTGTATGCAATGCCTATTTTGTTGAGCAGGCTTTCGCACTGCACTTGGTGAATCTGGAGGCCTAATACCCAAGGGTCATAGCCGAGCAGGAGACCGGCCATCTCCTCGTACGTAAGAACGGGAATGCCGTAGCCAGCCTTGTCGTAGGTCTTATGCTCCATTTCAGCGATAGTGTACTGCCATTTGTCGAGGAACATGGCACATCCAGGGCAGTTGGCCACGATGAAGTCGGGTTCGTAAGGCTCCATGGACTCAAACTTTTTTCGGGAGTTGGCCACGGAGTAGCCGCGGTTTTCCTGTACGAGATACTGCCGGAATCCAAACCCGCAGCAATGGCGGCGTTCCGGGTAGTCAACGGCCTCTCCGCCCCAGGCTTCTATCATGCCAGCCAGCACGTAGGGAAACTCGGCGTTGCCCACACCATGCTTAGGAAAGATTTTGGCATAGTGGCAGCCGATGTGCTCCACCACACGCAAAGGCTTGCCCGTAAAACGGTTCACCAGTTGGAACTTCATCTTCTCCTTCAGCTCGTGGCGGAAAGCATATATGATGTCGGATGGGTGGGCGACGTTCTTAGGCAGGTTGAAAGTGCGCCCCGTAGCCTTGTATAACAGGTCTCGTGCCTGATCCAACAAGGCAGGATCCTCCGCCCATTTCTCTAACATCTCCGTGATGACCCCAAAAGAGGTGACACACGATGGCACATAGTTTTCGTAGCCCTTTTCGGTCATGAGTGAAAATAGACGGGCTACTATCGTCATGGTAGTCTCAAAAGGAACTACATCGGAATGGTAGCCAATGCCTGTGCACGTGTGCTGGTGAGAAGAATCGTAAATGTCTAATCCCAAGTCGTTACGCAAAATGTTCAAAAAGGCAGCCTCAGAGCCAGGAAAGAAAGTCTGGCGTATGCAACTGCGCTCATAGAAGTAGTGGTCTTTGGCAATGGTCTTCTGATATTCGTTCCAATAACGTTTCGCCATATTAATATAGTATTATATATAGGCCGCAAACATACGAAATATTTTGTATAGTTGTATTTTTTTTCTAATTTTGCACCCTCATTTTTTTGATAAAAAAAGAAGTTTGATGACTGTTTTTTTCAACTTTCAAACATAAAATGGATATTACACTGATTTTCTCAGCTCTTCTAACCCTTACTGCTGGTATTGGTATTTTTCTGGTGGCTTGTCAGATGATGAGCGCCAACCTTGAATCGGCATCATCCAACAAATTAAAGAATCTTTTTTCAAAGGCTTCCAAGAACAATCTGATTGGAGTAGGTATCGGTACCGTAGGAACGGCGGCGATTCAGAGCTCTGGAGCCATTACGGTGATGACCATCGGTATGGTGAACGCAGGCATCATATCCCTGACGCAGGCGGCCACCATTATCTATGGCGCTAACATCGGTACGACCGTCACGGCCCAGATTGTGGCCTTGGGTATGTTCGGAGGTGCTGGAACAATCACCCTTGCCGTGATTTTTTCCGCCCTTGCTGGCGTAGGAGCCTTTATCTCTATCTTTGCAAAAAAGGAACTCTGGAAACGACTCGGTGGTATCCTTACCGGCTTTGGTATGCTCTTCGTTGGCCTTGAGATGATGAGCGGCTCCATGGCTGATTTCGCGGCCATGGACTCTGTGAAACTCTTCCTCGCCAATATCACTAATCCTATGGTGGTCGTGCTGGTCGGTGTCCTGCTCACCGCCATTATTCAAAGCTCTTCCGTCATGACCTCCATCGCACTGGCTATGGTTGTTTCAGGCCTTGTGTCCATCGACCAGGGCATCTTTTTGACTATGGGATCCAACATCGGGTCGTGCGTGGTTGCTTTGGTGGCAGGACTTACCAGTGGGCAAAATGCCAAGCGCACAGCCCTAATCCACCTGTTCTTCAATGTGACAGGCGTGCTCATCTTCCTCTGCGTGGAGGCATTGATATGGCTGCTTACCGGTGCCACCTACGGCTCTATCTTCACACAACTTTTTCCCCATGCCCCCCAAACCCAACTGGCAATGTTCCACACCTTCTTCAATGTGGTGACAGTCCTTGTCTTTCTCCCGCTGACCCCTCTGCTTATTAGGGTGGTGTGCAAGATAGTGCCTGAAAGCAAAGACCCCGTTGACCCCAACGCCCCGCATCTATACTATATAGACCAAAACATGTTGAAGACCCCGCCCGTGGCTTTGCAGCAGACAAAGGCCGAAATTCTCAACATGGCCGATATTGCGATGGAAAACTTCAATCGTTCCCTGAAGATTATCAGTACGATGAATTTTAAGGATGTGGATAAGTTTAACCAGATGGAGGTGGAACTCAACTTCCTTAATGTGGAGATTGTGGATTTTGTTGTACACCTTGCCGAAACCAGCCAACTGAGCCGGAAAGACCATGTCTATCTCTCCACCACATTCCGTTCGGTCAGAGACCTGGAACGTATCGGCGACTATGCGGAGAATATTGTGGAGTATGCCGAAAGCCTGCGCTCCCTACAGCAAACATTTTCTGACGATGCTCTGGAAGAGATTGCAAACCTCCGTAATTATATTAATAACCTTTACGTGGAGGTGAAGAATGCTTATATTTTGGAAGATACTGCTGCCCTGGAGCGGGCTAATGTGATAGAGGAACATATTGATGAGATTACAAAGCAAATGGAAGACAACCATATTGTGCGCCTTAGCAAGGGTGTATGCTCCGCCGATGTGGGTGCCCAGTATCTGTCACTCTCCTCCAATGCTGAACGTGTGGCCGACCACCTGATTAATGTGGGCAAGTCCATACGGAGTTATTACGAGTTGTAAAAGGAGCGTTTCGTTTTTTCTTTTTTTTATTATTTTTGCCGCCCCTAATAATAGTGTCAAGATGAAGCGAAAATGGTTGCTATGGATGTTTGTGGCGCTCCTTATAGTGCCGGCATCTGCACAGAATGATTTCGAAATTGCCAAGAATGTGGACATCTTCGTCTCAATTCTCAAGGAATTGAATGACAAGTATGCCGATGAAATATCGCCCGGCAAGCTGACAGAGACAGCTATAGATGCTATGTTGAAGAGTCTGGACCCCTACACGGTCTATTTCAAGGAGTCGGAAATTGAAGATGTACGCATGATGACTACCGGACAATATGGTGGGGTGGGCGCCCTGATTCAGCAAAAAGGCAAGGATGTGGTCATCTCCGAACCTTACGAGAATACCCCTTCCCAAAAAGCAGGCCTTCGTGCCGGAGACGTCATCCAGAAGGTGAACGGACAGTCACTGGAAGGCAAGACCTCCGATGATGTGAGCGCCGCCATGAAGGGCCAGCCTGGGTCCACCATGACGGTTGAAGTGTACCGCCCGTCTGAAAAGAAAAACCTCTCCTTCTCCATTGTGCGCGAGGAGATTAAGCTGCCCAATATCCCATATTCGGGCATTCTGTCTGACCATGTGGGCTATATTAAGCTCGACCAATTCACGGAGAACGCCGGTGCCGAGGTGCGCGAGGCTTTCCTGAAACTCAAGGACCAAGGTATGCGCTATCTGATTCTCGACCTGCGCAATAATGGCGGCGGCCTCCTGCATGAAGCCGTTAACATTATGAATATATTCGTGGACAAAGGGGTGCAGATTGTGGAGACCAAAGGCAAGATTCCGGAAATGCAGCGTGTGCACAAAACCACAATGTCTGTCACTGACAAGGATATTCCCGTTGTGGTGCTGACTAACGAACACAGCGCGTCCGCCTCTGAGATTGTGGCAGGCGCATTCCAGGACCTCGACCGAGGCGTAATCGTTGGCAAGAAAACTTTCGGCAAAGGCCTTGTACAAAATGTGCTTCCACTCGACTTCAATACCTCCATGAAAATCACCGTGGCCAAATATTACATACCGTCGGGCCGATGTGTGCAGAATATCGAGTATTTTGAAAAGGATACTACCAAGGGCTCCTATAAGATCCCTGATTCTCTTGCCGTGGCTTTCAAGACCAAACACGGACGTATAGTGTACGACAAGGGTGGCGTGGAACCCGATGTGATTACCCCCGATACCATCGCCAGCGATGTCCTCTATGCGCTGATTGTCAACAATCTGATCTTCGACTATGCCAATGAGTACCGCGCCAAACATGATCAGATAGCCCCCGCCGACCAATTCAAGGTGGACGAGCAGACTTATGCCGATTTTCTCGATTTTCTGAACGGGAAGGATTTCTCCTATGAAACCGAAGTGGAAAAAGCCTTGCAACAGTTCAAAGAGGACGCTGAGGAATTGCAGGGTTTTGAAATGATAGAGAAGGAATATAATGCGTTGAAAGCGAAACTGACGGACCTGAAATCGCATGATTTGGAAACCTATAAAGAGGAAATCAAAGAATATCTGGCCTCTGAAATCGTGGTGCGCTATTATTACCAGAAAGGGCGCTATATGAATATGATTAGCGCTGACCCGGATGTGCGCACCGCCAAGGAAGTGCTGCTTGACAGCAAGCGCTATCATGATATTCTCTCACCTAAAAACTAGTCTTTTGAAACGCTCCGACATACATTATAGCATATATGTGTTAGGCTTGATGGTTTTGGCCGCAGCCCTGCCTTTGTCCCATTTTCTGATGGGCCTTGCCACATTCGTGCTTTTCCTAAACTGGCTGGCCGAGTGGAATTGGAAGGAGAAATGGCAACGCATTTGCCAAGAGAAGGTTGGCTTTGTGTTTGGGGCTTTGTACCTTTTCCTGTTTCTGGGTCTGATACGGACAGACAATTGGCATGCCGCCTCCCATGAATTGCTGGCACAGCTTCCCTTGATTTTCATGCCGGTGTTGCTGGTGACCTCCCGGCCGCTGTCGGCCAACTCCACACGGTTTGTAATCCATAGCTTCATTTTCAGCACACTGTTCTGCTGTGTCTGCGGATGGATATATTTTTTCAAGAACAACCTCACCGAACTGCGCGAAATGTCGCTATTTGTGGACCATATTCGCTTCAGTCTATGCACAGTGCTGGCTTTTGTACTGTCGGCATCCTATATGATTCATAGTAACTCAGCCGATAACCTTCGGGTGTTGTACGGCATGCTCGCCTTGCTTTTTTTTGTGTATGTGCTGTTCTCCCATACGCTCACGGGCATTGTGTGTCTGTTGGTGATTATATTTTGCTATTGCCTCTACCACATTATCGCGGCTCCCAAACGACAGAAATGGCAAAGCGCCACCGCACTGGTGCTGCTTTTCCTCTTCTCTATTTACGTGGCTTGGATTACCGTCCTCTTCTTTAAAGATCAGGACAAGGTAATTACCACCACGGTTACAGAAGCAGGCAACCCTTATACTTTCGATGCCAACACACCAGTCGAGAATGGACATAGGATTGGCTATTACATTTGTCGCGAGGAACTTCAGAAGGCCTGGACTCTTCGTTCAGATTCCGCCTTGACAGAGTCGCGCGAGCAGGTACTAATCCGATACTTGAATTCCCGTGGTCTGCATAAGGATTATGCCGCCCTGATGTCGCTGAAGCACAAAGATATCAAGAATATAGAGCAGGGCGTTTCCAACTATATTTACCTGCATACCATTGATTTCAGGAGTGTGCTGTATCCGACCTATTTTTCCCTTTCCCTGTATCATCACAGTAACTATATTGCCAATTCTTCGCTGTTGGAGCGGGTTGAGCTGTGGAAAGCCTCTTTGAATATCCTTCGAGAACAACCGTTGTTGGGTGTGGGTGTGGGCGACCAAAAAGACGTGGTGGATGCACAACTCGAACGTCAGCATTCATCAATTGCCGAAAAGAAACAGCGCGGTTCCCATAACCAGTACCTCACTTTTGCTTTGATGGGTGGTGTGTTTATGGTGCTCTATTTCTTCTATATGATGCTATATCCCTTTGTCAGAATGCGTCATAAAATCCACTTCGTGTATGTGGCATTTGTGCTGATGATGCTGATGTCAATGCTGATAGAGGATACGTTAGAGACCCAGACAGGCAGAATGCTGTTCTCTATGATGATGCCGTTGTTGTTGTTGTACTGGCCAGAGAAGGATAATCCTATAAAAGGCTGACCTCTCCCTTCCCCTCTCTGATGATTTCAACTTCACCGCTGGTACAGTCAAGCACGGTGGAAGGGGTATTGTCGCCATATCCGCCATCAATCACAATGTCCACGCAGTCGCCAAAACGTTCGTAAATCAGCTCTGGATCGGTTGTGTACTCGATGATTTCGTCCTCGTCTTTTACGGATGTGGAGAGGATGGGGTGTCCTAACTGGCGAACTATCTCCAATATGATAGGGTTGTCGGGGATGCGTATGCCGATGGTCTTCTTCTTGCTTTGCAGAAGTTTGGGGACGTTGTTGTTGGCCTCCAAGATGAAGGTGAAAGGGCCAGGCAGCACTTTCTTCATGATCTTGAAAATATGGTTGGGAATGGGCTTGGTATAGTTGGAGATATCGCTCAAGTCAGCGCAGATGAAGGTCATGGAGTCCTTTTTCTTTCTGTTGCCCAGGATGTCGGTGATTCGTTCAATGCTCTTTTGCTTGAAGATGTCACAGCCCATGCCGTAGATGGTGTCGGTTGGGTAGATGACAATACCGCCGTCCTGCATGCAACTGATCACTCTGTCAATGTGGCGCTGGTTGGGGTTCTCTGGATATATCTTTAAAATCATAGCCTATAAAAAAAGGGCAAGCTACTTATATCGCATCGCTACAACCAATGTACCCTTGCTACATTCCTGTCCTGGGGGAGTTAAAAGGGAGCAGATCGTACAAGACTTACCCGACCGCAAAAATATAAAAAATATCGAATAGTAGCCTAATATCCTAAAATTTTTAGCATCGATTTGTAACTCTGTTCTTTAGCGAACAGTTTGGTAGTGATTTCGCCCTCTTCATTGACATCAATGATGATATGTTTTGGTGCTGGAGTGAGGCAATGCTGTATTCCACCGTATCCGCCCAGGGCCTCTTGGTAGGCTCCTGTATTGAAGAGGCCGATGTACTGGATGTCGTCACTCTCATCACCGCGGTAGGCGTTGGAGTCAATTTGGGGAAGGAACACTGCGTTGAGATTCGCCTCAGAATTGTAGTAGTCCATGCTGTCACAGGTGAGCCCGCCGAGGAAAACACGCTCATAGGCGCGGTCCCAATGGTTGATGGCGAGGATGATGAATTGCTGGTTTAAGGCCCAAGAGTCGGGTAGGGTGGTCATGAACGAACTGTCAATCATGTTCCAAAGCTCACGGTCGTTCTGGCGCTTCTGCTGCAGAATAGAGTAGAGCACCGCACTGGCCTCGCCCACCGTGTAAGAACCAAACTCTGTGAAGATGTCAGGCTCCATCACCCCCTCGCGTTCGCATATCTGCTTGATCTGCGACACGATCTCCTCAGCCATGTATTCATAATCGTACTCGAACGACAATGAGTTCTTGATGGGGAATCCGCCGCCAATGTTCAAAGAGTCCAACTCTGGCGCAATCTTCTTAAGGTCGCAGTACAAGTTCACACACTTCGTCAACTCGTTCCAATAATAAGCTGTGTCGTGAATGCCCGTGTTGATGAAGAAGTGCAGCATCTTTAACTTGAAGTTGGGATTCTTCTTGATTTTTTCCTGGTAAAATGGAATGATATCGTTGTATCGGATGCCTAAACGCGATGTGTAGAAATCAAAACGGGGCTCTTCCTCTGAAGCAATGCGGATGCCAACATGACAGGGCGATTTGACTTGCTTGGCAATCAAGTCGAACTCCCGTTTGCTGTCCAAAACAGGTATTGTGTTGTGATAACCCTTTTCCAACATCATGGCAATATTGTCAATATAAGCCTGTTTCTTGCACCCGTTGCAGATGATGTAGTTGCTCTTTTCAAACTGCCCCAATTCATTCAAAGTTTCTATTAAATTCAGGTCAAAGGCTGAGGAAGTCTCCAAGTGTACATCGTTTTTCAATACTTCCGAAAGCACAAATTCGAAATGAGAACTTTTGGTACAATAACAATAGTGGTATGTACCCCGGTAATCCGCTTTTGCAATAGCTACATTGAAGTATCTTTTCGCTTTGTGGATGTTTTCGGTTATCTTGGGAAGATAGGTTATCTTTAAGGGCGTGCCATACTGCTTTATGACATCCATGAGTGGTACATTGTTGAATAACAATTCGTTATCTTCAACAGTGAAGCCATCTTGCGGAAATTCGTAGGTCTGCTGGATTAGGTCGATGTACTTGGTTTTCATAATAAATTGAGTTAAAAAATGATGGGCGCAAAGATATATAATTATTTAATCGGATATACAAATAAATGCTAATCCGAATAAGTTGGATTGATTTTTTTTGAGCAATTTAAATCAGTTGTGATCTCGCCTGTTTTCGCATTCGCAAATGTCGGTGAATAGAATATCTGTCTTTGGTAAAAGTTTTTCCATGGCCTCATATTCCCATTTTGAAAGCGGAATTTGTCTCAAATCAATCGTTTTTAAGGATTTTTCAAGCCTGATTATGCTTTCCGGTAATACATACATGGGGTTGTCCCATGCGTCAATTGTGTGTAAATTGCTCAGCTTTGCAATGGAGTCTGGGAGAATTTCAATCATGTTTCGACTGATAATCAACAGTTCCAATTCCTGTAGTTCTCCTATTGCGTTTGGGAGTCGTAAAAGTTTGTTTCTGTCTAAATTCAGAATTCTAAGGTGCTTCAGCTGCATGATATTTTGGTTGACAATATTTAATTTACACCCCTTTATGGAGAGTTCCCGGAGTTCAGTCAGTTTGAATAATTCCTCGGGAATAGAGTCTCGTTGTGGTAGCTTTGTCAACTTCAGCCGATATACCGTGTCGGTTGACGCTAATGCCTCTTCAAGGCTTGTGTAGGTCTTGCCATTATCGTTGGGCCCATAGAGCAGAAGCGTGTTCTTTTGCCCAAATGTTACCATGCAGATTGTAATGAATAATACTACTGCCCCGAAGTGTTTCATGCGCTCTTGTCTTTTAGCCATTGGTTTTCTTTCAAGTATGGTGTGGATGTCAACTTTCTCATGATGATTATGGTGCTGCAAATGTAAGATTTTTTTTATTTTTGCTCTCGTATTCATCTTCTTTAAAAATATAAGACTATTGATATGAATGTTTCTTCTATTTTTAGCAGGCCGGTCGTCATACTGCTTTTGCTTATATCGTTTTCATGCTGTGATCATGATAATGTAGTCGCTTATGAGGGAGGCTCTTTGTCTTCTGATGAGAATATTGAAGATATTGATTTCTCTTCCACCGTCAAAGTGTCTTTTTCCACGGCTGGTGCAGCTACGGTAAGCGGGACGGACGATGATTTCGATGTTGCCATATCCGGGAACGATGTTACCATTGTCTATAGTGGTTCCGACAATATTCTGTATGAGCTTGACGGCACCACCACAAATGGTTTTTTCAAGTTGTACAGTGCGCAGTTGAAGGCGGTGTGCCTCAATGGTGTCAGCATCACTAATCCGAATGGCGCGGCACTCAACCTGCAAGGCCCAGCCGTTTCGCCCAACTCCGGAAGTGCCACGTATGTGCAGTTGAATGGTACTAACATGTTGGCCGATGGCCCTTCTTACACGAACACTCCTTCCGGGGAGGATGAAAAGGCGGCTCTTTTTGGTGAGGGCAAGTTGATTTTTTGTGGCAGCGGTTCCCTAACGGTGACTGCCACAGGCAAAGCCGGCATCACCTCTGATAATTACGTGCGTGTTTGCAGTGGCCCTACACTCGCGGTGACCACTTCTGCCGGGCATGGCATTCGAGGGAAAAACAGCATTATAGTTGAAGGCGGCATTGTTCAGGTGAGTACCTCTGCCAATATGAAGAAAGGCTTCAGTGCAGATGAATATGTGCATATCTCAGGAGGTGACGTGACCATCAATGTGTCAGGCAATGCGGCTTATGACAATGAGAATCAGGACTATTCAGGAACTGCCGGCATTAAGTCTGACGGTTATTTCACCGTTGAGGGAGGCAAGGTGACTATTACCAATTCTGGTAAGGGCGGCAAAGGTATCTCCTGCGACGGTGCCGCTTATTTCAGAGGTGGCACCGTTTCCGTAACTACTACCGGTAGCAACTATTCCGCATCGGGCAATAACAGCGTGTCATCCAAGGGTGTCAAATGTGATGGCAATATCGTCATCTCAGGTGGCAACCTTTACGTGTCGGCCAATGCCCATGAAGGTATCGAGTCCAAGGGTGCCATCACCATTTCTGTTGCCGATATGACGGTGCCATCAGCAAAGCGTGAACTGATTGCACAGACCGAGCAGGAAGTTGTCAACATTGAGCGGCAGTATAAACGCGGTTTTATTACCGATGATGAGCGTTACCGTCTTGTCGTTTCCGAATGGGAAAAGACGACCAAGGATGTTACGGATGCTCTGACCAATGTCCTCGATGAGCACAACCCGATTTACATGATGGCAAACTCCGGTGCCCGTGGTTCTATGAACCAGATCCGTCAGCTCGCCGGTATGCGAGGCCTGATGGCAAATACGTCCGGTAAAACGATTGAAATCCCGATTAAATCCAACTTCCGTGAAGGCCTTTCCGTTTTGGAATACTTCATTTCCACCAGAGGTGCCCGAAAGGGCATGGCGGATACCGCTCTGCG
>CALDIA010000005.1 GCA_937901455.1 uncultured Bacteroidales bacterium
TATTAAAAAACGTTAAACACAACCCTTGTTGAGGGTGACTAAAAAGTAGTCATCCTCTTTTTTTGCATTATTCACGGCAATAACAGTAAATGATAATAGCCCCGTGTTGTTAGATGTTGGCAAACAAAAAAAATGGCTATTTTTCTGAAATATAGAATAATAGCCATTGTTGTTTGATGAATTTTTTGTATTTTTGTATCGGCAAAAAAAATAAAACCAACTCATCAAACCAATGGCAAAGATAACATTTAAATCTTACAATCCCAACGACAATCTGCTCCTTCCCCCATGTCTGGGAGATTACCTGCCCAAGAACCACAATGCGCGAGTCGTCAGCGCCATCATAGACAGGCTTGACATCTCAGAGATTGAAAGCGGGTACAAGGGGGGCGGGGCCAGCAGCTACAATCCCCGGATGCTCCTCAAGGTGATTGTGTACGCATATCTCAACAACGTGTATTCGGGCCGGAAGATGGAGAGGCTGCTGGTGGAGAACATCGCCTTCATGTGGCTGAGCGGGATGCAGAGGCCGGACTTCCGCACCATCAACCTGTTCCGCAGCAAGCGGCTGGCGGGCAAGTTCGACAGCCTGTTCACCCAGGTGGTTCTGCTGCTCAACGAGGAGGGCTTCGTGTCGCTGGATGTCCAGTACATCGACGGCACAAAGATAGAGTCCGTGGCGAACAAGTACAGCTTCGTATGGAAGGGCAGGGTGGAGAAGAACAAGGCCAAGCTGAAGAGCAAGGTGAGAACCGTTCTGGAAATGGCCGAACAGACGCTGGCTCTGGAAGAGAAGGAATCGGAGGAGGAGCTGAGCGCCGAGGAGATGGAGCGGCGGGCGGACAACATCCTCGACAAGATGGACAGGGAGGGCCTCAGCGACAGGAAGATGCGCAAATCCGTGGAGAAGGTGAAGAGCGAGAAAGCACCCAAGATGCGGGAGTACGAGGGGAAGCTGGAAACCCTGGGGGAAAGGAACAGCTTCAGCAAAACAGACCCCGACGCCACCTTCATGCGGATGAAGGAGGACGCGATGAACAACGGGCAGACCAAGCCGGGATACAACATCCAGATAGCCACCGAGAACCAGTTCATCACCAACTACGGCATCTTCTGGAGACCGACGGACCAGGGCACCCTCATCCCGTTCCTCGAGTCGTTCCAAGCCAAGTACGGGAAACAGAGCGGTGAGGTGTGCGCAGACTCGGGCTACGGCAGCGAGCATAACTACGAGTATATGTTCGGCAACGGCATCGCCCCGTATGTCAAGTACAACATGTTCCATGCGGAGGACAAAAGGAAACGTCGTCAGAATCCGTTCCTGGCCCAGAATCTTTTCTACAACGAGACGGAAGACTACTTCGTATGCCCTATGGGCCAGCATATGGAACGCATCGGGGACATTACCGTGAAATCAGACCTCGGATATGAATCCACTGTCAGCAGATACCGTGCGCGGAACTGCACGGGATGCCCGTTTCGGGGGATGTGCTACAAGGGGGCCTCTGACAGAAGGGTCATAGAGGTCAACCACAGGAACAACGCCTTCCGCCGCAAGGCCAAGGATCTCCTCAACAGCGAGCGGGGGCTCCACCACCGCCGCAACAGGCCAACAGAGCCGGAGGCCGTCTTCGGGAACATCAAGTACAACCACGGCTTCAGGCGTTTCCATCTGAAATCTAACAGGAAAGTGGAAACCGAGTTCGGGCTGGTCGCCTTGGCACACAACATCAGGAAATACATCTCTCTCCTGGACTGCAGAAATGAAAAAAAAGCCGAAAATGAACCCGTGAAATACGCCTTTGCGGCCTGAAAAGGCAAAATGGACAAGAACAAGCGCACCATAAAGCCGTGGCTTCAAACGGCGAGTCTTCACTTTGTTCACTTCAGCTTGCTTGGGACTCTTTGCTGTAAAAAAGAGGGTGACCGTAAAATCACTTTTTAGTCACCCTCTTTTCAGAGGATAGGCGCGATTTAATAGTGCTTGTTGTTCACAAACCCTTGCTCATTTTTGAAGGATTTAGCCTATATCTTACGCTAAGTCCAGCAAACTGGTTGAGGGCTACCTATTACTTTTTATCAATCTCCACCAACGTGTATTTCTTCGTTCCCAGGCCGATCTTCTCCGCCCAGTCGATGGTGTGGGCGCCGTGCTGCTGGTCGATGCGGGAGAGCAGGTCGGTGGGG
>CALDIA010000006.1 GCA_937901455.1 uncultured Bacteroidales bacterium
ACACCTACAAGAGAGCATACGAGGAAATGAAGGCCGAGAGGGAACGCACCATCAAGGCCTTGGACGAGGTAATCAAGACGCAGCGCGACGAGATCGACCTCTACAAGTATGAGGTGGCTGAGCTGCGCAAGCGCAACGCCGACCTACAGGCCAAGCGCGACGAATGGCTGAGGCGCAAGCTGGAGCAGCGGGAGCAGAAGCGGCACGGCTGGGGCAAGCAGCCCGAACCCATGCCGCGCCCCAAGCTCACCGACCCCGACGACCCGCGCCACTACGAGCGCGAAGAGGGCGATGGCGACGACAACAAGGACTAAACAAAGATAACCAATTAAAGCATAAAGACAATGAAAGCAAGAAAGACAATAGGAGCGGTAATGGCCATCATCGGCCTGTTTGCCGCAGTCAGCGTGGTTGACGGAAGCCAACACGAAATGCTTGTCCGCTTCGGCGGCGCGGCCATGTTCGCCTTCGGCGCATGGCTTGGGAAGTGGTTTGAACTCCAAAAAGACTGAGCCATGAAGAATGCAGATAAAACAAAGACGATGGAACAGAATCTCGAAGCCGAAAACAAGGTTCTGAAACAGAAGATAGAGAGGCTCGAGGCAAGCAACAAGGAGTATTGGAGAGAGATAGAGGAGATGTCGGAATTGTTGGAACAAATAGGCGGCTTGACTGCTCTGATTCCGCTTCGTTTCAAAGAAGTGTCTCTTATCTCGCAGAGGAAGGCACTGGAGATATTTGGTTATAAATGGCTTCAAGAGAAAGAAAAGGCAGCACAACTTCAAGGGGTGCGGCTTTGGGTTCGCACAGGAGGACATCAACATTCGCCCAAGAAATACGACAGGAGGCAATTGCAAGAGATATTGGAATGGGAGCGGGAGAACGGCTTGCCGTACGACTTCTACGCGCCGAAACCACGCAAAACGCGAAGCCGTGGAAACGTATAGCTCTTTGACAATTATTTGACTTAACTGATAGCCAGACCGCCGCGAGGCAGGCCGCAGGGGACGGGAAACCCTACAAGGATAACTCATTTTTGATTTCAAACGCTCCCGTCCCCGTCTTGGGGAAGTCGCCCAGAGGCAGGGCGTTCCGTGTAATGGGTAGCAGAACAGGAGCACGGAGTAATAGTTCGCTTGAGAGACGCGGGTTCGAATCCCGCCTTCCCCGCAATAGCAACGCCCGAAGCTGTTAGAGGGCAACAAATGAAGTAGTAATGAAAACCGTAAGGATTGAGCGGATGCACATTGAGAACTTCAAGGGAATCCGCTGCATTGACTTGGATTTCGGACAGACCACCGAAATCAGAGGCCGCAACGCGACGGGCAAGACGACCATCGCCGATGCGTTCACTTGGTGCCTGTTCGGAAAGGACAGCACGGGCAGGGCCGCGTTCAACCTCAAGACGATCGACGAAAACGGCGTAATCCACAAGATTGACCACTTCGTCGAACTGACGCTTTGCGTGCAGACCGACACCGGGACGAAGAAGGCAGTGCTGAAACGGTTGCTCAAGGAAGACTGGGTGAAGCCGCGAGGCAAGGCCGAGCCTGTGATGCAAGGCAACAGCACGTCGTATTTCGTTGACGGAGTGGAAGTGAAAGCCACGCAATATGCCGCAGAGGTGTCGTCAATCATCGACGAGCAGATGTTCCGCCTCGTCACATCCCCAACCTATTTCCCGACGATGGACTGGAAGTCGCAAAGGGAGATGCTGGTCAAGATGGCCGGCAACGTGACCTACGCCGACGTGGCGTTCGACAGCGAAATGAAGAGAATCCTCTCGCAACTCAGCGGGATTGACATGGCCACGTTCAAGGCAAGGATCGCGAGCCGGAAGAAGCCCATCAAGGAGGAACTCGAAGAATGCCCGACAAGGATCAGCGCAATAGAGAGCGTGACACCCGAGCCGATGGACTTCGACGGCATCGAGGCCGAAATGGGAGCGTTGAAGAAGGAGTTTGACGGCAACCTCACGCTGATCAGCGACAAGGCCAAGGCAAACGACGCCAAGTTTGCCGACATCCAAGCCCGGCAGAAGCACGTCAACGAAATGCGCCTCAGACAGATGAGCCTCGTTGCTGACGCAGAGCAAGCCGAACAGCAAAGATGCGCCAAGGCCAACTCCGACTACAACGAGCAGAAGATGAGGCTTGAGGCATTGCAACGCGAACTGGCCTTGTTCAAGAGCCAATCAGCCAACGAACTGAAAAGCATTGACGCCGACATCGCCTCCAACAAGGAGAGAGCGGAAAGGCTTGGAGAGGAATGCGACGACCTGCGCCGACAGTGGGCAGAGGTCAACGGCAGGGCCTTTGAGGAGAAGGAAAGCGAAATCACCTGCCCGTTGCTCAACATCGCCTGCAAGGACGCCAACGTGATTGCCAAGGCCAACGAGCATAAGGCCAACGCAAGAAAGGCCTTCAACGAGAAGAAGGCCGCCGAGCTTTCCGAAATCACCGCCAACGGCAAGGCCAAGATGGAGGAGAAACGCCGCATCGGGCAATACGTCGTTGAACTGAACGAAAAGCGAGCCACGCGAAGCGTAGAGATTGCCGAAGAGGAGAAGAGACGCGGCAACGACATCGAATCGCTCGGCAACCAACTGGCAGGCTGCAAGGTGGAGCAACCGAGGAAGATAGAGCCAACCGACATCAGCGAATGGGTGATGCTCGAAGAATCCATCAAGGCGGAGGAAGACACCATACAAGAGCCGGAGAGAGACAACGACACGTCGTTGGTTGACAGAAACGCCGAATTGCAAGAGCGCATCAAGGCATTGGGCGCCGACCTCGCCAAACGCGACACCATCGGCACCAACAAGGCCAAGATAGCGGAAATCGAGGAACGCGAGAAAACGCTTGCCCAGCAGCTTGCCGACCTTGAAGGCCAGGAATACCATGCCGAAAGGCTTGAAAAGGCCTACGTCAGCGAAGTGGAGTGCCGCGTGAACAAGATGTTCGAGATGGTGAAGTTCAGGATGTTCGAGAAGCAAATCAACGGAGGCGAAGCCCCTACCTGTGTGGCCATGGTCGGCAACGTGCCTTACCAAGATTTGAACAACGCCAGCAAAATCAACGCAGGCATCGACATCATCAACACACTGGGCAGGCACAGCAATATCAGTGCGCCTGTCTTCATCGACAATGCCGAGAGCGTGAACCAAGTGAGGCACACCGACAGCCAATTGGTGTTGCTTATAGTAACCGAAGACGACCAACTTAATGTTACATCTAAATAGTAGTAATCATGGACAACAACAACCAACCGCAAGTCACCGACTTGCAAGTCATCAAGACAAAGAGCGATGCCGAGTTTGCGCTTACGCCAATCGGCCAACAAGTGAAACAATTCGAGATGCAGCAACGCATGGCAAAGATGTATTCCGAATCGGACATTGTGCCCGACACCTACAGGAACAAGGTGGGGAACTGCGTCATCGCCATCGACATGGCGCAACGCATGGGCGCCAATCCGTTGATGATCATGCAGAACCTCTACATCGTGCATGGCAATCCGAGCTTCAGCAGCAAGTTCCTCATCGCCTGCGTGAACGCTTCGGGGCGTTACACCTCGCTGCGCTACGAATGGAAAGGCAAGCAGGGTACGCCAGAATGGGGGTGCAGATGCTACGCATACGAGAAGGACGACATCAAGAAGGAACGCCGCATCGACGGCGTTTGGATCGACATGAAGATGGCCGAATCCGAAGGATGGACCAAGAAGAACGGGAGCAAGTGGCAGACGATGCCGCAGCAGATGCTCGTCTATCGCGCCGCCGCGTTCTGGCAACGCGCCTACTGCCCCGAAATCTCGATGGGCTTCATCAGCACCGAGGAGGCGGAGGACATGGTTGAGGACGTTCCTTTCGAGGAGGTCGTCACCGATGCCGAAGCCGAGGTGAAGAACGCGGCCAACGCTTCTTCAATCGGTTTTGAGGCACCGAAGCCCGAAGCAGAACCGCAACCCGAACAGCAACAACCAGCAGGCCCCGGATTCTGATGAAACTGACAGTCATAGGCAGCGGAAGCAGTGGCAATGGCTACATCTTGCACAACGATAGGGAAGCCCTTATCATTGAGGCAGGGATGGGTATGCGCAGATACAAGATTGCGCTTGGCTTCAACATTGCCATTGTTTCCGGCTGCCTTGTGTCGCACGAACACAAGGACCACAGCAAGTCAGTAAAGGACATGCTGGCCGCAAAGATACCCGTGTATATGAGTGGCGGAACGGCAAGAAGCATATTCGGCGACGCCGAGTTGCCGCACTTGCATAGGATTGAGGCCAACAAGGAAGTCCCGGTCGGTTCGTTTCAGGTGCTGCCTTTCGAGGTGGTGCATGATGCCGTCGAGCCTTTCGGCTATCTCATCAGGCACGAAGAGACGGGGACAGTATTGTTTGCTACCGACACCTACTATCTGCCGCACAAGTTCAACGGATTGAACAATGTGATGATAGAGTGCAACTACGACGCGAACATCCTCAAAACCAACGTGGAGTCGGGCGAAGTGCATCCTTCTGTGGCCAAGCGTGTGCTGACAAGCCATTTCAGCTATCGGCATTGCATAGAGGCATTGCAGGCCAACGACCTTTCGGCTGTGAACAACATCGTCTTGCTCCATCTGAGTTCGTCCAACTCCAACGCAGAGGCTTTTCGGCAAGGCGTGGAGGAAGCCACCTCGAAACCGACATTCGTGGCCAAGGCAGGGCTTGAGATTGATTTCAACAAAACACCATTTTAACGAAAAATAATTGCATAAATATTTGGAAATCAGTATTTTATATTGTAATTTTGCAGAACACACCAAAATTGAAAGAATATGGCGAAAACGATTGAAATAGGAAAGACAGGAACGCTCGACGGAAAGACCTACAAGGTGAAGGCGTTGAGGAACTTCATGCGATGCCACGGCTGTGCCTTTGAGCGGAACGGATTCCCTGGCAGTTGCGAGACCGACAGGAATGCGTTTGGCGAGGCATTGGGAGAATGTGCGGCCATGTCGCGCTCCGACCATCAGTATGTGTGCTTCGTTGAAGTGAAAGGCAAGAATCGATGAAACAGTTGGACTTCATAAAAGCCAATGGGGAAGTAGTGGAGAAGGAAGCCATCCACCAATGGCTTGACCGCAGCGTCAAGTACATCACGAATGGTGCCTACTCGCTCACGCTGACCCGCGTCGTGAAGCGTCGCAGCTTGCAGCAGAACCGCCTCATGTGGATGTGGTTCAAGTGTGTCGAGTTGGAACTGGGGCAACCCAGCCAAGACATTCACGATTACTATTGCAAGAAGTTCTTCAGCAGGGAGATTGCCAATCCCGTTACGGGTGAGGTTGAAACGGTGTATTCGGGTACACGCGGCTTGAACACGGCCCAGATGAGCGACTTCTTGGACAAGGTGCAGTCCGATGTGGCAACGGAGCTTGGGATAACCCTGCCGTCGCCCGACGACATTGGCTATGATGAGTTCAGGTTGCAATACGAAAGGTATGTGTGATGGAACAACAAGGATGGATAAAACTACATAGGAAAATTGTTGGCTGGGAATGGTATAGCGATGGGAACACCTTTAGAATGTTTCTGCATCTACTTTTGACAGCCAATCACGAATCAAAGATTTGGAAAGGCAAGTCTATAAAGCGAGGCCAAAGGCTTGTGTCGATTAGGCATCTCGCAGAGGAGTTAGACATTGACGAAAAGACTGTACAGCGTTGTTTGAGAAACTTACAAATGACAAAAGAAATCAAGGTTGACGTTTCAAAGTCAGGCTCTCTAATCACGATACGAAAGTACGACGATTATCAGGATAATGTAGGAAATACTCCCACACCTACTCCCACACCTACTCCCACACCTACTCCCACACCTACTCCCACAAAACAAGAATGTAAGAATATTAATAATGCAAGAATGCAAGAAAATAATATTAATACTCTCCCCCCGCACGCGCACGAGGAAATGCGATTTGCCCCGCTCAACGCGAATGACATTGCCTTCGCCGATTTTTACAAAAACACCTTCAAAACCGAGTTTTTGTGGCAAGCCGACACCTCGGATGCCGTGGCCCGCATCGCGCAATGCATCGCCGACAAGATAAGTGAATGCGGCGGCGCGGCAGACCCAAAAGAAATGCCTGATAATATCACGGTCTTTCTCAATGCCGTTTTCCGCCTCGGCGACAACTGGATCAACCAGCGGTTCACGCCGCAACTGATAGCGAAACAATTCAACCAACTTTACAACCAGATAACGAATGGAAGCAAACAGACAGCGAACTACAGAAGAAGCCGCGCTGACAACCCGACGGGGGTCAGTGCCGAGTTCCTTGCCAGAATCGCGGCAGACCTCGGTGGCGGTCTATAAGCCGAAACAGCCGTTGACGGAGGTAATGCTGAAGCCTGCGTACATACGAGAGGCGACAAAGGCTATCACCACACCCCGGCAGTCGGTGGAACTGGCAAAAAGCGGGCAACTCTATGTCCCGACCATCCGCAAGGTCGTAAAAGACCTCGGCGAAACGAGCATGGAGGCGTTGGTGATGGCGGAGATGGTGAACCTCAACATAGTCCTCAACCTTGCGCGACCGATGACTGAGGCGATGATGGAGGCCACGGCACCCTTGGTGGTGCAGCACATCCTCGACGACGACTGCGACGTCACCCTTGCCGACCTGCGCGTCATCTTCGACCGCGCCAAGAAAGGGGTGTACGGCAGCTTCTACGGCGGCATAGGCTGCGCCGACATCATCGGCTGGATTGACGGCTACGTCGCCGAGAAATGCGCCGAGTACGAGCGTTGGCACCAGAACGAGTACAGCCGCCCCGACCCATACGAGCGAAGCGGCATCGACGAAAAAGCCGACCGCAACGCCTACCGCGAGGCGATGAGCCGGTACATCAGGGAAATCAACCAAGCGAACAACTGACAATATTCTGACACAATGAACACAGCAATGGAACTGACAGCAAGACTGACAAGCCTCGGACAAGCCTCCGAAGGCACCAACAAGCAAGGCAACCCGTGGCGCAAGGCCACCGCCGTTTTCGAGACACAGGAACAGTACCCCAAGACCATCGCCGTCGACTTCTTCAACTCAAGGCTCGAAGAGGCCGCCAAGATACCGCTCGGCACCGTCTGCAAGGTCAACTTCGACATCAACAGCCGCGAGTACAACGGCAAGTGGTACACCAACCTCACGGGCTTCGGCATCGAGGCCACGGGCGCGGCGCAAGCCGCACC
>CALDIA010000007.1 GCA_937901455.1 uncultured Bacteroidales bacterium
CGCAGCCCACAGTGCAGTCGGGCTTGCCGCAGCCGTACTCCGGGCCGCGGTCATAGTAGATCTCGGAGCAGGGGCCGCACCACCGCCAATGACCACCCCGACCTGCACACCCTCATCAGCCACACTCTTGATTTCCTGAGCATAATGCAGCACATGCTCATAGCTCAATCCGTAACCATCGCTGCCCATCAGCGATTCACCACTCAATTTTAACAATATACGCTTATATCCCATATCACAGAAATTAAAGCGCAAAGATACATTTTTTTTTAGAGAATGTTAAACTGTTTTCTGTTTGAGCCTCTATGATAATCGTTGATTTGCGATGGTGGCCACCTCCTTAATACTTTTATTAATGCCCCGCATCTAAAAACAACTCGGTTATGAAAAAGAAATTTGTCCTTTTCTTCTTATTGCTGGTTTTCTCGTTGGGTGCGAAGACGCAGAACACCCACTGGGGATACACGCATCCTACCTACAAGCCCCCCTTTCTGTGACCGTCATGCGCACCAGTGGCAATGGGTATTTGTTCTATGCTGACAACCGAGACCTGTATGTCTCAGAAATTAAACCTGTTACATTTCAGTCATTGGGCACAGCCTACAAAAAAATCCGGATTGTGGTCCCTGCAAGGCGCCTACGAGGATTTTAAAGGGGATATTGTGATCTATGGCAGTCAAGATAATTTCCCCTTCAGGTACTCATCAATGCTTTGGGCAGCGCGCTTGCCGGCGCCCATGGCAAGGATGACGGTAGCTGCGCCGGTGACGATATCGCCACCGGCAAAGATGCCCCGGCGGGAGGTCTGCCCTCCCTCATCGGCATTCACACAGCCATGCTTGTTGGTCTCTAATCCGTCGGTAGTGGAGACGATGAGTGGGTTCGGGGAGGTGCCTACGGCGATGATGACCATATCCACGTCAATAGTAAAGTCAGAGTCGGGAATGGGCACAGGCCTACGGCGACCGGAAGCATCGGGCTCACCTAATTCCATGCGGGTGCAGACAATCCCTTTCACCCAGCCTTTCTCATCGCTGAGGATCTCCTTGGGGTTGCAGAGCAGGTTCATGATCACACCCTCTTCTTTGGCGTGATGCACCTCCTCGGCGCGGGCAGGCAACTCTGCTTCGGAGCGGCGATAGACGATATGCACCTCAGCACCTAAGCGGATAGCGGTACGGGCGGCGTCCATAGCCACGTTGCCGCCGCCGACCACAGCCACATGTTTACCTACAAAATTGGGCGTCTCATGCTCCTGCTTGTAGGAGAAAAGCAAGTTGTTACGTGTAAGAAACTCATTGGCAGAGACCACTCCACAGAGGTTCTCGCCCTCGATGTTGAGAAAGTTAGGGAATCCTGCGCCCGTACCGAGGAAGATAGCGTCGAAGCCCCATTTGTTGAGCATATCGTCCACGGTGACCGTACGGCCAACCACAATGTCGCTCTCGAACTGCACGCCCATCTTGCGGAGGTTATCGATTTCGTGCTTCACAACGGTGTCCTTAGGCAGACGGAAAGATGGGATTCCATAGACGAGTACGCCGCCGAACTGGTGGAGCACTTCAAAGATGGTAACCCCATATCCTTTGGTGCGAAGTTCCTTTGCACAGGTCAGGCCTGCGGGTCCACTGCCGATAACGGCCACATTATAGCCATTCTCCACAATGACATTATGGAAGGAAAGGCGTTGCTCGCGCATATAGTCGCCCACAAAGCGTTCGAGTTTTCCAATAGCGATAGCATCTCCCTTGCGTCCGAGGATGCACTGTCCTTCGCATTGTGTTTCCTGAGGGCACACGCGTCCGCACACTGCCGGCAAGGCGGTATCCTGACTGATGATACGGGCCGCCTCGTCAAAATTGCCCTCCGCCACCATCTTGATAAATTCAGGAATATGAATGGAGACTGGGCAACCAGACATGCACATTGGTTTCTTGCAGTTCAGACAACGGCGCGCCTCCTCTATGGCCTCTTCGGCATTATAACCATAGCAGACCTCCTCAAAGTTGTGGCGACGATGCTCTGCGGGTTGTTCACGCACAGGCACACGCCGCTTGGGCATTGGCATCTCATGGGTAATGCCGCCCACATGGCACACATGGCCCTCCTCAATCTCCTGCTGCTCCAGCTGCTTGCGCGTCTCTATATGATCATACATTACCTGACGGCGCATGCACTCGTCAAAATCTATCTTGGATGCGTCAAACTCGGGACCATCCACGCAGGTGAACTTGGTCTCGCCCCCCACGGTCACACGGCAGGCACCGCACATGCCAGTACCATCCACCATCAAAGAGTTAAGGCTCACCACACAGGGAATACCCAGTTCAGCGCACTTCTTAGCGGTGAACTTCATCATGATCATAGGGCCTATGGCAGTCACCTCGTCATAATGCTTACCCTCCTCCTTGACCAATTTCTGCAGCACATCGGTCACGGTCCCCTTGGTGCCCAAGGTACCATCGTCGGTGGCAATGTAGAGATTTTTGGACACGGGTTTCAGCTTCTCTAAATAGAAAAGCAACGACTCTGTCCGGGCCCCGATGATGACGTCACTGTCCAAGCCATGGGCATACATCCAGCGAACCAACGGCAGGATAGGCGCAATGCCGACACCACCGGCTATGAAGCAGTATCGCTGTTTCCGCAACAACTCTATCGGGCGGTTCACAAAAGCGGATGGTTGTCCCAATGGACCTGCCACATCCCAAAAAGAATCCCCAACACGAAAGTTGTTCACCATTTTGCGAGTGGAGTATCCTATCGTTTTGATAACTAACGATATGGTACCTATCATCAGATTGGAATCGCTGATGGTTAAGGGTATTCGCTCAGCCGTGGCATCGGATTTCACGATGACAAACTGCCCAGGCAACGCGGCACGGGCAATATGTGGAGCTTCCACCACAATAAGATGGGTGTCTTTACCCAGTTCCTCTTTTTGGATGATTTTATACATAAACGGCCTAATAAAATGAATAATCAGAAATATCCCCAAGGGAAGGATACGAGGGGCAAAAATAGTATTTTTTGCCCAAAAATCAAAACGCTATTCACTGGATAATTTTTGTATTTTTGTAGAAAAAACAAAATATGAACTTATCGAACTACCCTCTCTTCAAAATCCTAATTCCGTATCTTTTTGGTATAATTTTCGGCTACATTTGTCAGTTTCCTGCACCATTCTGTCAGTTTTGCTTTTTTGCAGCGGTGGCTTTTTGGCTTTTTTCGCTTTGTTTTATGCATAAATCGGGGCATATTTGGCAGACAGTCAAGACAATCTTTTTGATGATTGTGTTCTGTTCTGCGGGCTTGTCGGTTATCTCTTGGCGAATGGGCCCCACATTGATGCGGTCGGAGGAGGCGGAGCTGGAGCGTAATCGCGACTGGATTGTGGAGGTGGTAGAGGTTCCCGAGCCGCGCGCGCGGGGCGTGCGTGTCACAGCGCAGGTCTGGAGTGGCGCGCGCGGCAGCTCGGTCCGCGAGAAAGTGCTCCTCTACATAGCACCCGACTCCACCCTGCCCTGCCAATACGGCGACCTGTTGCTCGTGCATTCACAACTGACCCCCGTGGAAGAACCCCAAAACCCCGACATGTTCAACTATCGGGAATACCTCCACAAACATGGCATATCCCTGACTGGTTATGTGGCCGCCGATGGGATGCAGCTACTCGCCCATCGCAACCCTAACCCCCTGAAGACTTTTGCACAAAAAGCACAAGGTAGGCTGGCCGACATCTTTCAACAAGCTGGCATGTCGGGCCGCGAATATGAAATCATCACCGCTATACTATTGGGCGCCGACAACTCCTTGGATGCGGAACTCCGAAAATCGTATGCGGCTGCAGGAGTCAGCCATATTTTGTGCGTTTCGGGCATGCACGTGGGTATCATCTTCATGATTCTCAACTATCTGCTG
>CALDIA010000008.1 GCA_937901455.1 uncultured Bacteroidales bacterium
ACTGACAGGCCGCGAGAACATCTACATGAACGGCGCCATCCTTGGTATGACCAAGAAGGAAATCGACGGTAAGATTGATGAGATTGTCGATTTCTCAGGTTGCGAGCGTTATATCGATACCCCCGTAAAACGATATAGTAGCGGCATGAAGGTGCGTCTTGGTTTTGCTGTAGCTGCGCACCTTGACCCTGAAATACTTGTGGTGGATGAAGTCTTGGCAGTAGGTGATGCGGAATTCCAAAAAAAGGCAATTGGCAAGATGCAAGATGTTAGTAAAGGGGAGGGGAGAACAGTTCTTTTTGTAAGCCATAATATGACAAGCATTAAGGCGCTTTGCAAACGGGGAGTCATTTTGAAGAATGGAATGTTGGTAGATGATGGGCCTGTTGATGTAATTGTCACTCATTACCTCCGTGGGGATAATAAAGTGGATAACTATAAGTGTTGGAATAATCCTGAGATTGTAAAGAATGGTTTTGAACTTCTTGAAATGGGGGTAAGAAAAAAAGATGGTGATTTCGGTGATGTAATTCGCATGGATCAGGATATGGAAATTATGATACGTTATCGTTTGAATCATGCGATTGATAAGTTTTGGATTACAATGCACATGAAAAACGAGCAAGGAAATAATATTTTTTCATTTAGTGGTGCTGGACGCTGTTACGAAAAACACCATGAATCAGGTGAGTATATTCAAACTTGTATTATTCCAGCTGGTTTTTTAAACTGGGGGAATTACGCAATTGATTTTATGGCTTTTCAACAGGTCAACAATATTGAATGTATAGTTGATGAATCGGATTTGTTATCTTTTACTATATCTAATCGTCAAGTTGCCATAGGCGGTTTTATGGGTAAAGAGCCGGGTGATATCACTCCTAAATTTGATTTCGATGAGGAGAAAGTGAGATGATTGAGCCAGTGCCTTTCATGGTTCGCGTAACCTGCAAAACATACAATCACGTTAATTACATAACAGATGCCATGAACGGGTTCTGTATGCAACAAACCAATTTCCCGTTTGTCTGCACCATCGTCGACGATGCCTCCACCGATGGGGAGCAGGAAGTGATCAGGCAATACCTGAACGACAACTTCGATTTGCAAGACACCTCCATCGCTTACGAGAAGGATGAGGCGTATGGCCATGTCGCTTTTGCGAGGCACAAGACCAATGTGAATTGCTTTTTTGCGGTGGTTTATCTGAACGAGAACCATTACAGCCAAAGAAAACCCAAGGCACCGTATCTGAAGGAATGGACGGACAATGTGAAATACATCGCCCTCTGCGAAGGCGACGACTATTGGACCGACCCGTTGAAGTTGCAGAAGCAAGTGGATTTTTTGGAGGGGCATGAGGAGTATTCGATGTGTTTTCATAAGGTGAAGGTGGAGTCGCAAGAAGGAGGGGAGGAATCTATTTTTAGTGATTTGAAAGAAGGTACTTACTGTGCTCAAGATATATATGAGGACTGGATAATCCCCACTTGTTCTGTGCTTTATAGGAATGGCGTACAGTTTGAGTCCCATCCTTCAATTGTTTTTGGCGATATCTTCTTGTTTTTGCAACTGGCAGAACGTGGAAATCTATATTGCATGGAGTTCGTCGGAGGAGTTTATCGACGCCACTCTGGAGGTGTTTCATTTGGCTATTCCATTCATACTTGTGTGAAACTTTATCATCAATATAGGTTTTTTGAGAGGCGCTTCCCTGAATTAAAGGATATTAGCAGAAGAAAAGAGGAAAGCCAAGGACTGCTTGGAATAATTTATGCTGATTATTTTCCGGGTATTTGGAAATATCGTTTTTATTATATGTTAAGACATCCTAAGTTGTTCTTTTCCAGTTTTTTTACAACGACAATCTTGTCGTACACACCATTAAGGAATCATAAAATATGGAAAAAACATGGCAGTGAAAAATCAGTTGCCTCATAAAGACTCATATACCTTTTTATTAGCAGGTTAATGAGCCGTGCATTTTGTTTTTGTGAAGGATACTAAAGTTTGCAGGATAGAGTGGTGAAAACCTATAAAACAATACTTGTTAGTGTGCTAAATTGGAGAAGAGTTTAGCGTTCCAAAAACTTAGATAGAGTAAACGTCACAATTCCTTTCGTTAATTGAGCGGCCTTCCATACCGCCACTGCCACTAGAAAAGAAAACATCAATGTCGTTTACTATAATTACTTTGTGTTTTCAGTTAATTGTAAATATTATTATTTAAAAGTTATGTGCAAAATGGAATATGCTGTTACTATTACATCCACGACTTATAATTTGGAGAAGTATATCGGTCAAGCCATCGATAGTTGGCTTATGCAAAAGACCACTTTTCCTGTCGAGGTTTTGATATCGGACGATGGTAGCACGGATGGAACAATTGCTATTATAGAGTCATATATGATCGATCATCCGAATATTAGATTGATAAAAAACAATCATATGGGTATGATGCCCAATTTTATTCGGTCGATAGAAGAATGTTCTGGTAAATATATTGCTCTTTGTGACGGCGATGATTATTGGATAGATGAGTATAAATTGCAGAAACAATATGAATTTATGGAAACTCATCCCGATTTTTCTGCTTGTTTTACCAATTCATGGGTTGTTAATGACAATACGGGGGAGCGCAAGGTTGCCAAGACACAATTATGGGATACCGCAGATGGGGCGGGCCTACTCGCCCACCGTGATAATGACAATGTGCAGATGTCCCCAGGACATACATCTTCTTATTTTTTCAGGAATGGGTTGGTAAAAAAGTATCCTGAATGGATGTATGGAAACGTGATGACCGATTTTCCGTTATATATGATTATTTCTCAGTATGGTAATGCGAAATTTATAAACGAAATGTGCACGGTTTATCGTGCGGCACGGGCCGATAGTGACTCAAATTATAATTGGTCTCCTGAAAAATCATGGCGACAACGCATAAATGCATATCAGTGTGTGAATAAAGAATTGAAATATAAGTATAAGACTATTATTAATCCCATCATCGCCTCTTATTATTTTAAACTCTGCAAACGGTTATGGAAAACAGGTAATAAGAGCGAATCGCTGAGATGTGGCTTCCAATCTTTTCTTGCAGATCGACATACTATTATGAATTGGATGATGAACAAACAAGTCTAATGTTGGTTTCATGGAAGGCATGTTGGCTTTAAGGATTTTATAATAAACATAACTATATGAAACTTCTAATCATCGGTGGAGGTGCTATTGCGGACTGCAACCACATACCGTGTCTCCGCAAAGAGTTGGTGCCGGTTTCGTTCCTTTTACTCCAGAAAAATACAACAAGATATTAGGCGATTGGATAAAACTTCCAACAGATTGAAAAATAGTATGAAAACTATAGATTGTAACGTTTGCAAGGTGCTGGTTACTGGCACTGCTGGTTTTATCGGTTCGCGCGTAGCGCAGATGTTGGCACAACGAGGAGACATGGTGGTTGGCGTAGATAATATCAACGACTACTATGATGTGCGGCTGAAATATGCGAGACTGCGCCACTTGTTGGGCTTAGATGTGGCAAGAGTAGGGTGCAAGGTGTATGGATCTTCGCTCTATCCGAACTTGTCGTTTGTGAAGTTGTCGATTGACGATAAATCTGCATTAGATGCCCTCTTTGAGAAGGAGCGGTTTGGTGTCGTGGTCAACCTTGCGGCGCAGGCAGGGGTTCGGTATAGCATCACTCACCCATACGCTTATTTGCAAAGCAACATTGTCGGCTTCCTGAATATCTTGGAAGCGTGTCGTAATTATAATGTGCCCCGTCTGGTGTATGCTTCGTCGTCATCCGTTTATGGCATGAATGAGAAAGTCCCCTACAATGAAGCCGACAAGGTGGACGCCCCGGTCAGCCTCTATGCTGCCACCAAGAAATCCAACGAGCTGATGGCTCATTCCTACAGCAAGTTGTACGGATTCCAGACCATAGGCCTTCGCTATTTCACGGTCTATGGCCCATGGGGAAGACCAGACATGTCGCCGATGCTTTTTGCCAACGCTTTGAGAGACGACAAGCCAATCAAGGTCTTTAACAATGGCGATATGATACGCGACTTCACGTATATCGACGACATTGCGGAAGGCACGGTCAGGGCTGTCGGCCATGCTCTCGACCTGGAAACCTGCCCGCGCGGTGTGCCATATAAGATTTACAATATTGGTTGCAGCCATCCCATCAATCTGATGGACTTTATCTCTGAAATGGAGCAAGCCTATGGGAAGAAGGCGAAGAAAGAGTTCCTTCCGATGCAAGCCGGCGATGTCTATCAGACCAATGCGGATTGCAAGGCTTTGGAACAAGACATGGATTACCATCCTCAGGTCTCCTTGCATGAAGGGGTCGGCAGGTTTATGGAATGGTACAAAACCCAATACGCTAATTTGTTATGTTCCGGAAATTAAAACGATATTTGCGCGACCCATATCACGAGATAGGGTATGACATGCTGTGGAGGCATCCTGATTTGATGCCTGACAAATGGTATTTGAAGTCGTTATGGAAACGGACGTTTGGCTATGAATTGGACCTGAAACATCCAAAAACCTTCAACGAGAAACTTCAGTGGCTGAAACTGTACGACAGGAATCCCGAATACACCATAATGGTCGATAAATACCACGCAAAGCAATGGGTGGCCGACAGGATAGGGGCAGAATATGTTATCCCCACTTTGGCGGTCTATGATTCCGTCGATGATATTGACTTGGACAAGTTGCCCGATCAGTTCGTGTTGAAATGCAACCATGATAGCGGGAATGTGGTGATTTGCAAAGACAAGTCCGTGTTTGATTTACAAGCAGCAAGAGAAAAACTCGGCGCAGCCTTGAAAAATGACTATTATTTGAAATGGCGCGAGTGGCCCTACAAGAACGTGAAGCGTTGCGTGTTTGCCGAAGTATCTTAAAGGCTTGGGGGAAGATGGAGTGGCTG
This sequence comes from uncultured Bacteroidales bacterium, assembly GCA_937901455.1. Taxonomy (GTDB): domain Bacteria; phylum Bacteroidota; class Bacteroidia; order Bacteroidales; family WCHB1-69; genus F23-D06. The sequence goes on from CALDIA010000008.1 coordinate 4,958, forward strand.
ATTACAAGTTTTTCTGTTTTGATGGAAAGGTAAAAGCTATGTTCGTTGCAACAGAGAGGTTTTCGGATGAAGTTAAGTTCGATTTCTACGATGCCAACTTTAATCATTTGGATTTATATCAGATTCATCCAATGTCGGGCAGAACTATACCAAAACCTGCAAGATTTAATGAAATGAAGGAGTTGGCTGCTATTTTGTCAAAAGGAATACCCCACGTTAGAGTTGATATGTATGAGGCGGACGGTAGAATTTATTGTGGTGAAATGACTTTCTATCATCACGCGGGATTTGAGCCGTTCCATCCTAGTCGATGGGATGCTGTTTTGGGTGGTTGGATAAAACTTCCAACAGATTGAAAATAGTATGAAAACCAAAGATTGTAACGTTTGCAGGGTGCTGGTTGTTTTTTTATGAAGGTGGTTCAAAAGTGAAAAGAATACGTTGACGTGATGCCAAACAAGTATGTGATATATACGGTGATAACCGGCGGGTTCGATGAATTGAAGCAACCTGCCGTCATCGACGGCCGCTTCGACTATGTTTGCTTTACCGACAATGATAATGGCAACATAAGAAAAGACGATGGCGTATGGCAGGTGCGGTTTTTCGACTTTCAAACAGCCAACCCTCGTCTGAAGTCCCGATATCCGAAAGTGTTTCCCGACAAGTTGTTGCCCGGATACGACGCATCGTTGTATATTGACGGGAACATTCAAATCACCTCGCAAAAGGTGTACGACCGGTGCATCGAGCTTCTTGGGCAAGGAGTGGAGTGGGGGGGGAGTAAAACACCAGGGACGTGAAAGCCTCTACGATGAGATAAACGCCATCATCGGATTAGGTTGGGTGCATGATTACGATGTGTTGGATTGGTACGGCTTCTTGAAGAAGGAAGCCTATCCCAACAATAATGGCATGTTCGAGAACAATGTCATTTTCCGCCTGAATACCGAGAATGTCAGGAAAGTCAATGAGTATTGGTGGTGGAGCATGAACGAAAGCAAGGTGAGGCGCGATCAGTTCTCGCTCATGTGGGCTATCTGGAAAACACCGGGCATCAAAACCATGTGGTTTCTTCAGGAAGATGAAAACGCATGGCATAACGACGGGTGGTTTTCGTGTTTCGAACACAATCCACACAAGCGTGTCGTTGAGATGACACTATGGGAGAAGATGAGAAGCAGGTACGTGAGGATGCTGTATTTTGACGGAGGCTGGGAGATCTATTACACTCGTTGGTTTGACAAATTGTTGAGATGGCCATTCCCTCATTTGATGATGCATGTTTGGACGGCGGCTAAGGCTGTGCGGTATGACAGCGGACTCATGCTGAAAAGAGCCGTTCGCAAAATGAAACGAAACAATTGAAATCTAATATGAAACTATTAATTATCGGTGGAGGTGCCATTGCCGATGGCAATCATCTCCCGGCGGCGAAGAAACTGCTGGATGTCAAGGATGTTTATTTGGCGGAGTCCAATCCACAGCAGGCCGAAAAACTCAAGGACAAACACGGCTTGCAGAACGTGGTGAACGATTACCATGATGTTTTGCCGTTAGTGGACGCATGCGTCATCTGTACGCCGCCTCATGTGCGTAATGCCATCCTGAAAGACTGTATCGCGGCGGGCAAGCATGTGCTGTGTGAGAAGCCATTGTCTCCGTCAAGTGCCGAAACGAAAGAGATACTGAAAAATGCTCCGAAAGGATTGGTGCTTGGTATGTGCCATTCATACCGTTTTATGGCGAGCCGCAAGGAGGTGCATCGCTTGATCAAAGAGAATTTTTTCGGCGAGGAACTTTCAATCTCCATTCACGAAGGCAATCCATCTAATTGGCCTACGGTTTCAGGCTATTGTTTCCGCAAAGAATTGGTGCCGGGTGGGGCGTTTTACGATAATGGCATCCATTCAGCGGATTTTCTGTTGTGGTGCCTCGGCACTCCCGACTCGATCCAATATGAGGATGATGCCATGGGTGGGCTGGAAAGCAATTTTACGCTGAAGATGCAGTTTGGGAAGGCTCATGGGTTTATGAAGATAAGTCGTACGGTATCGCTGTCCAACACCATCGTTGTGGAAGGGAATGGCCATAAGGCCGTTTTAGGTGTTTATGATGGCTCCAAATATACCCTAGATGGCAAAGAAGTCGTTTGCCCCCAAGATGGAACCACCCAATTAGGGAACTTTCTCAATGCTGTTTCTGGTAAGGAAACAATAGGGTGCCCGATAGAGGATGGCATTGCAGTGATTGAGTTGTTGGAGCGGTGTTATGCGCAACGAAAGCCAAAGCAGTATGAGAAAAAGCCAATAGGAAATTTGAAGGGGAAAACAGTTTTTGTTACAGGAGGAACAGGTTTTATTGGTGGCCAATTGGTTGAGCAATTGGTTCTTCATGAAGGTGCTAAAGTGCGTGTTTTAGTGCATAATTGGGGGAAGGCCGCCTATGTCAGCCGTTTCGATGTGGAGTTTGTGCAAGCTGATATTCTTGATGTGGAAGCCATGGCAAAGGCAATGGACGGGTGCGACTATGTGTTCCATTTGGCTATTGTAGGCGGGGCTGAGACGAATGTCAAGGCGACGGAATCGGTTCTTGCTGCTGCAAAGAGAACAGGTGTCAAACATGCGGTGCAGATGAGCAGTGTGGTAGTACATGGCGAAACGGTACCGATAGATTTGACTGCCGATTCGCCATTGGTTCCGTATAACGACTCGTACGCGCAAAGCAAATTGCAGTCAGAGAAGCGTTTTTGGGAACTCTTGGACGAGTATGGACTACATGGCTCGATTGTTCGCCCGACATACGTTTGGGGACCCTATTCCATGTGGTACACCATTTATATTATGGAGTTGATGCGAAAAGGCGAGTTTAGCTGGGTCGATAAGGGAAATGGCATCTGCAATGCAGTGTATGTCGGTAATGTTGTTGACCTATGTCTGCAATGCTGCACCAATCCCAAAGCAGACGGGCAGGCGTTTATCGTTACCGATGGTGAACAAAAAACGTGGCGTGAGTTTTATGGGCATTATTTGGATGTGATAGGGAAAAAACCGGAAGATTATCCTTCTGTGCCGCTCAAGGATGGCGCTTTCAGGAAGATGCGTTTGAATATCAAGAACGCCTTGTGGAAACGTATGGTGGTGCTGATGGACAAATACGAAGCCCGGCGTTCCACTTCGCCTCGTTTGGCCTTGTGGCTATATAAAGCGCCTCGAAAAGTGCTTCGCCTGACGCGCAATTTGGTAATGAAAAACTTGCCAGAGAAAAGTGCGACGGAGATGGCCATTTATAGCCAGACGACTTCCATCAATGTGCAAAAGAACAAGGATGTCCTTGGCTTTATACCTCGCTATTCCGTCGAAAAAGGAATGGCGATTACTTGTGAATGGCTGAAATGGAGTGATTTGAATAATCCTAAAAATTGATTAGATGTCATTAAGGCTGTCAATCATTATTCCTTTTTATAACGTAGAGCGATACATTGCCGAGTGTCTCGATTCCGTGTTTGACCAAGATGTTCCGTTAGATGAGTATGAGGTGATTTGTGTGGATGATTGCTCACCAGATAACTCTGCGGAAATAGTTAAAGACTATGCTAAGAAGTTTCCCAACTTGGTCTTGGTTCGAAACCTACAGAATCGAAAATTGGGTGGTGCCAGAAATGCAGGAATTGATGTGGCAAAAGGGAGATATGTCTGGTTTATCGATTCTGACGATTTCATAGAAAAGAATAGCATAGGGAATCTGCTTTCTATTGCAGAAAGTCAAGATTTAGACGTCTTGCATTTCAACTACTCCGAATACCCGAATGCGAATCTGCCCAAAAGGCGTCCAAAAGAAACCATGGTGACGAATGGCACAGAGTTGTTTTTTGATCGTGGCTTCATATGGTATCACGATTTGGTAACCGCCTGGCGAAAACTATACAAACTACGGTTCTTGCTTGAGAATAACATTAGATTTGCCGAGTATATAATGTTTGAGGACAATGATTATGCCATTGAGGTTTTTGCCAATGCGCAGCGTGTTAAACATATCGATGTTATTGCATATCGTTACAGAAATAATCCTGATTCGATTACACATGTCAATTATACTTCTGCGCATGTATTTTATTGGCTTGATTTGTGCCATCGGTTGTGCCGTCTAAAAGAAACGCTAATGCAGAAACAAAAGGATTCGCGTTTCAATGCTGCAATAGACTCCTTTATTCGCTTTCATATTGGAAATGTGCTTAAGGTTTATGGGGAAATGGATGCTACTCAGCAAAAAGAGGCTCGCAGTATTATTCGTAGTGAAATGAATGCTGAGTTAAAGACATATACTTCGAAACGAACCTATTACAGAATAAAATTTGGTGTTATATGAATCCAATTAACATACTTTGTGCAGCAGATGATAAATATGCGCCTTATTGTGGTGTGATGTTAACATCTCTATTTGATAATAATATAGATAGGGAAATTAATGTCTATATTATGCTTGATAAACCATGGTCTGTTCAGAACATGTCCAAGGTTAATCAGCTTAAAGAGAAATACAATCAAAGTATCAAATTTTGTGAGGTAAATAATGCTTTCTTTGAAAAGTATCCTATTAAAGGAGCAGGGATGGATCATTTGTCAATCGTGACCTATTATCGTCTATATGCTGCTGATTTATTACCTAAGGATGTGGATAAGGTTTTGTACTTAGATTGCGATATTATAGTAAATGATTCCATCGGAGAATTGTTTGATATGGATTGGACGGATATCGCAATAGGGGCTGTTTCTGATATGTGTGTTGAATGGCAGGAGTTTTATGACCGCTTACAATATGATAAGTCTATGGGCTATTTTAATGCGGGAGTGGTTTTGATGAATCTTGATTATTGGCGTATGCATAATTTAGCAAGACAATGCTTTGATTATATGGCTAATAATTATGATAAAGTGGAAAACAATGATCAAGATGTGCTGAATGTGGTAATGAAAGACATAAAGTGTCAGTTGCCTATTACATACAATTACCAAATTCAATTGAGAATGCCATATTTCTTTAATACGTTTTCGAATGAGATGCAGAAAGAAATCCTTGAAGAGGTGTCGCCTAAAATTATTCACTATGCAGCTGAATTGAAGCCATGGATGGCCTACTATTACTCGTACCCTTTTAACAACGTTTGGCATAAATACAAGAGATTATCTCCATGGTGTTGGATGTGCGATCAGTTGCCTAAGTCTCGCAAATTCGCGGCGATTTTGAAACGATACTTGTTATGGCCAATTGGAATTAAGCTAAAGAAGCCTCGTCTTGTGGGGGAATAGAGATGAACATACTGCTTGTTACATTGTTTTCACTAGAGCGCAACACCTCTGTCGCTATCAGTAATATCAATATCACTAAAGGCCTGTTGGCTTTGGGACATAAGCTCACCTGGGTGATGCCTCATTGGGAACAGCGTGAAACTGTTTTTGATGAGACTCAGGTTCGAGTTGTTCGTGTGCCTGGGCAGGACCAAAAGCGCGATGTCGGCTTGGTTCGTAATAGAATTCGCTCTCATCTTGGCATGCTTGATTTCACGCGTTCCTATTTACGAGAAGTGCGAAATACCCATGTCCCTAATGAGTATTTTGATGTGGTTATTTCTACATCAGATCCCAAGACTTCCCATGTCTTTACAAAGCGCCTTTTACGCAATGTCCATTATGGACGATGGATTCAGCATTGGGGAGATCCGCTGTTGGATGATATTACGCGCAATTTTTGGTGGCCCCAATGGTGCATAAAGTTATACGAAGGGCATTTTTTGAAAAAAGCAGATAAAGTAGTCTACGTTACTCCGTTTACTTGTGAAGCACAAAGGAAAGCGTATCCAAAGATGGCAGATAAGTTCGCCTTTGTTCCTCTTCCCGCCGATATGTGTGCCACGAACACTGTGTCTCAGGCCGATCAATTACGTGTGGCATATTTAGGTGATTATAATCCAGTTTTTCGCAATCTTCGTCCTTTATATGATGCGTGTGCTAGTATGGACAATGTTTATCTTACCATAGCTGGTCATGGTCCCCAATACGAGGCACTTTCAAATGTAAGAGTTTTGCCCCGAATTCCGCAAGACCAAGCATTGGAAATTGAAAATGATTCGGATGTAATTTTCTGTGTGTGCAACAAGCGCGGCACGCAAATACCAGGCAAGATCCTGTATAAGGCCTCCTCAGACAAGCATATCTTAATTGCTATTGAGCGTGAACTGCACGATGAAATGTGCCATTTTTTTGAATCATTTGGGCGTTTTGTGGTTTGTGACAACACCACTGAGTCCATAGTGACCGCTTTGCAATCGCTGAGTGATTGTCCTCACGATTATGTTACTCCTGATTGTTTGTTGCCAATCAATGTTGTCAAAAAAATACTCTCATGAAGACTGTTCTTTTGGTTTTTGGAACCCGACCAGAGGCCATCAAGATGGCTCCTCTCGTGAAGACCTTGCAATCAAAACCCAACGCTTTTCGGACTATTGTTGCAGTAACTGGCCAACATCGTCAGATGCTGGATCAAGTGCTCCATATCTTTGATATCAAGCCGGATTATGATTTGAATATCATGCAAGCTAATCAGGACCTTTATGATGTGACTTCTCGTGTTCTTGTCGGCATGCGCGATGTTCTTCATGACGTGAAGCCCGACGTTGTCCTTGTCCATGGCGACACCACCACGTCGACAGCCGCAGCACTAGCTGCATTTTATCAGCAAATACCCATCGGCCATGTCGAAGCAGGGCTGCGAACCTATAACATTTATAGCCCATGGCCAGAGGAAATGAATCGTCAATTAACAGGGCGAATTGCCACGTATCATTTTGCTCCAACGCCGCTTTCAAAGTCTAATCTTTTGCGTGAAAATGTTGATGGATCTAATATCCTTGTCACGGGTAATACGGTCATTGACGCTCTTTACATGGTGGTTGATAAGATCAAAACGGATTCAAACTTGGCAGACCGACTACGTAAGGCCTTGGCTCAGGCTGGATACGACACGAGCCGTTTGCGGTCAGATCGACGGCTGGTTCTTATCACAGGCCATCGTCGCGAGAATTTTGGTGATGGTTTTATCAGCATGTGTTCAGCGATTCGTAATTTAGCCGCTAACTATCCCAATGTTGATTTTGTTTATCCTATGCATCTCAATCCCAATGTTCGCAAACCGATTCACGAGGTGTTTGGCAAAAATCTAGATGCATATGCTAACCTATTCTTTATCGAGCCGTTGGAGTATTTGAGTTTTGTGCATCTGATGGAACAGAGCAGCGTCGTGCTCACCGATTCGGGAGGAATCCAAGAAGAGGCCCCAGGCCTTGGCAAGCCTGTTCTTGTCATGCGTGATACCACTGAACGTCCTGAGGCTCTTGAGTCGGGTACGGTCCATCTTGTAGGCACCGATTATAATCGTATCATCACAGAGGTTAGCACGCTTCTTGATGACCCTGTTGCCTATCAACGCATGTCACAAGCGGTTAACCCCTATGGCGATGGTAAGGCCTGTGAAAGAATTGCTGGCTTTCTTGAAATTTTTTAGTTGTCATGGGATTATCCCCCATCACCATCAACCGCAACAATGCATCGTGGTTCAATGGTTTGTGGTTTTCTGACGGAATTGTTTTAGGGAAATCCGAAAATGTGTAAATTTGCATCGGATAAAGGTGTTATAGTTCTGAAGTAAATTGAGTGCTAATGGGTTTGTATCTAAATTTAGGTAACGAAGGGTTCGCATCGGCTAGACGCAGCAACTATGTAGACAAGACTTCTGTGATTGCTTTTATGAACGGAGTCCTGAACACGGAGCAGCGCTACGTCTGTCTTACGCGTGCCCGTCGCTTTGGCAAGTCAATGGCGGCCAAAATGCTATGTGCCTATTACGACCAGTCATGTGACTCCCGAGGTTTGTTTGAGGGGTTGCAGATTGCCAATCACCCCACTTTTGCGCAGCACATTAACAAATACCCTGTCATTTATTTGGATATGACAGGTTTCACCACTCGTTTTCATGGCGACCGCAACTTGGCGGCAAAGGTTCAAGAGGAGTTGATTGCCGAGATGCGAGGGCTTTATTCGCAAGTTGAGGTGAAAAAGACGGATGATTTGATGAATGTGTTGTCTCGTATTGTTGAATCGACCAAGCAAAAATTCATCTTCATTATTGATGAGTGGGATGCAGTATGCAGAGAGGCCGAAGGGAATGAAATCTTGATGGATGCTTATGTCAATATGCTGCGTCGTATGTTCAAGGGCGCCAACTCAGAGCAGGTTTTTGCAGGCGTGTATATGACTGGCATTTTGCCCATCAAGAAATACAATACACAGTCGGCATTGAATAATTTTCTGCAGTTCACTATGGTATCACCTGGCCCCCTGGCCTCCAGTTTCGGCTTTACGGAAAACGAAGTTCAAGTGTTGTGCAGCGAAAAAGGAATGGACTATGGAGAATTGAAACAATGGTACGATGGATATACGATTGGGCAAGAGAAGGCGATCTTTAATCCCAATTCGGTGATGATGGCTCTCATCAATGGTAGGTGCGAGAATTATTGGTCGAGCACGGGTGCTTTCGATAATGTAAGCCGCTACATTCAGATGAATTATGATGGCCTGAAGGACGATATTGTGAAGATGGTGGCAGGGGGAAGATGCATGGTAAACACTACGCGTTTTGAGAACGATTTGTCCACCATCCGAAGTAAGGACGATGTGCTTACGGCGCTCATCCACTTGGGTTACCTTGCTTATGACGGAGACAAAAAGGAGTGCTTCATACCCAATATGGAAGTTGCTCAAGAAATGCAAAATGCGGTGGAGGATGCCCAATGGAATGTGGTAATCAATGCCATCAAACAATCGGAGCGGTTGCTTGAACGGACCTTGGCGATGGACGAGGTTTCGGTCGTGAAGGCCATCGATGCCATCCATGCCGACAATACAAGTATTTTGAAGTACAATGACGAGAACTCCTTGGCTTGTGTATTGGCATTGGCGTATTATGCAGCAAGGAAAGACTACAAATGGATTCGTGAGTTGCCTACAGGGCTCGGATTTGCGGATGTGGTTTTGTTGCCCAACCGAAATGTTGGCAAGCCTGCTGTTGTCTTGGAACTAAAATATGACAATTCAGCTGAGACAGCCATCGTCCAGATCCATAAGAAAAGATATGCCGCCTCGTTGCTCGACTATGTGGGTGAAATTGTATTGGTAGGAATTAATTATGACAAAAAGACAAAAGTCCACTCTTGCAAAATAGAAAAAGTCGTTAAATAAAACGTTCGTCAGGAAACGTTAGGTGTGAAAAGGCGTTGAGTTTTGTGTGTAACAGTTTAATCTAATATACTTTTATGACCCTCTCCATCATCACCATCAACCGTAACAACGCTGCCGGGCTTGAAAAGACCTTGCAAAGCGTGGCCTCCCAGACTTTCAAGGAGTTTGAGTACATTATTATAGACGGAGCTTCGACCGATGGCAGTGTCGAGGTCGTCAAAAAGTATGTCGACTCGGCTGCTGAGCCTGTCGAAGCGCCGACCGTTAAATGGGTCTCGGAGCCTGATACGGGCATATACAACGCCATGAACAAAGGCATCCGCATGGCCACCGGCGACTACATACAAATCCTCAACTCGGCGGACTGCCTTGCCGCACCCGACGTGACGGAACGGATGTTGAAGGCATTGGAGGAAAGGCAAAATCCGTCCATTCTCTATGGCAACATGATCAAATGCTTCCCCGACGGAAGAAGAATGGTTGACAAATGCTTCGCCGGACAGGAAATCACCATGCTGGGCATGTATACGGGCACTTTGAACCACGACCCGACATACATCCGCCGCGACTTGTTCGGGAAATACGGCTATTATGATGAAACCCTGAAAATCGTTTCCGACTGGAAATGGTACTTGCAAGCCATCGTTCTTGGCGATGAAAAACCGCAGTATGTCGACATGGATGTCACCTTGTTCGACATGACGGGCGTTAGCGAGAGTGAGGGAAGCAAGTCAAAAATCAAGGAGGAGCGTGCGAAGGTGTTGAAAGAACTGATTCCCGCGCCGTTTTTGAGCGATTATGAACATTATGCAGACGACATCCATCTGATGCGCCGCATCCATCGCCATCCGTGGGCGTATAAGTTGGTTTGGTTCATCGAAAGGTGCCTGTTCAAGTTGGAGAAACGGCAAAACAAGAGGAAAAACAAGCAGGTATGGGGCTGAAATTGAGTGTCATAGTGCCCATCTACAAGGTGGAGCAATATCTTCCGAAATGCATCGAGAGCCTGCTGTGCCAGGATTTGACGCCGGAGGAGTACGAGATCATCCTTGTCGACGATGGCTCGCCCGACCGTTGCGGCGCGATTTGCGAGGAGTTTGCCGCCCGCCATGCCAACATCAAGGTCGTCCACCGCGAAAACGGTGGGCTGAGCGCGGCACGCAACTCGGGAATCCACATCGCTCAAGGCCGATATGTGCAATTCGTCGACTCCGACGACTATTTGGAAGCCAATGTGTTGAAATCACTTGTGGAAAAGATGGACAAGGATGGCCTTGACATTCTGCGCTTCAACTACCAAAACGTGAATGAACGTTATGAGGTTTTCGAACCCAATAAAGCGAGCAAGCCTTTCGTGGATTATCGTGATGAAGTATGCGATGGCTTGTCTTTCCTTACCGATAGGTTGGGCTTTGGCTGCTATGCCTGGCAGTTTATGCTTCGCCGCAAATTGTTGGACGACTGTGTGTTTAAGGAAGGCATTTATTTCGAGGACACGGAATGGACGCCACGAATGCTATTGAAAGCCAAACACGTGACTTCGACCAATTTGATGGTGTATAATTATTTGATGCGTCAGGGCTCTATTACCCAAAGTGTGGATGAAAAGAAGAAACGGAAAGTATTGGACGACAAACTCTTGCTGGTTGATTCGTTGCAAGAACAGATGAAAGCCGTCGGCGACAAACGCTGGTATGAAGGGATGGTTGCCCAGACGGTGATTTCAATCATTGCCTATGTTTGCGACAATTACTATGAAGAGAGGGCATCCGTGTTGAAGGCGTTGAAGGTGAAAAATGTGTTCCCCTTGTCGACCTATCACGCCAACAAGACGGGGAAGCGCAAGATAAGGTGGACCAACATCTCACCCAATCTGCTTTGTTTCCTGCTGCATTTGAAGAACAAAAGGTGAACGACATGATCCCCAAGACAATCCATTACTGCTGGTTCGGCCGTGGCGAGATGCCTGAAATGGCCAAGAGATGCATCGCCTCGTGGCATGAGTTCATGCCCGACTGGGAATACAAGTTGTGGAACGAGGACAATTTCGATGTGAATTCCGTTCCATATACAAAAGAAGCTTACGAAGCGCGAAAGTTCGCCTTCGTGAGCGACTACGTTAGGCTTTGGGCGTTGTGCAACGAGGGCGGATTGTATCTTGATGTGGACTTCGTGGCATATAAACCTTTTGACGACCTGATGCACTGGGATGCTTTTGCGGGCTTTGAGGGAAGCAAGCATTCTCCTTTGATGATGGGAGTGGTTGCCAGCCAAGCACATGGACTTTGGGTGAAAGAGCAGTTGGAACATTACAGGAACCGTCATTTTGTCGATAAAAACGGAGCCTGTGATATGACAACCAATGTCCAGTTCGTCACGGCAAAGATGCGCGAGAATGGTTTTGTGCAAAACGGAAAGGAACAGGATTATAAGGACTTGCATGTATTCCCAGTCGACTATTTTTGTCCAAGGCAAACCACGGGAGAATATTTTAGAACTGAAAACACATATTGTGAGCATCTTGGTCTTGGTTCGTGGGCTGAGCATGGTGGCGGGTGGAAAAGCAAAATAGGACGACTAGTTGGCCCCAAACTTATGACAGGTTTGATTAAATTGAAGCGTAAGTTTTTTGGATAACACAATAATTAAATTGAAAAATTGATAGGAAACTATTTATGCTGAATTATTTTCCAAGATATTTCTCCACGCGGGCCATTGCGTGTTATTTTATCACATTGATATTGGTGAGTGTTCTTTTCATGAGCCATGCCATGCCGTTCCAGTTCATGTTGTTTGGAGCGGTGGCGGTATGCGTGTTCTTCTATTTCTCCAATCGCCTTACCATGGATTGGC
>CALDIA010000009.1 GCA_937901455.1 uncultured Bacteroidales bacterium
GGAGGACGCGCTGGCTGCCCTGCGGCGGGGGGAGAAATTCGACCTGATTTTCGTTGATCCGCCCTATGACGCCGGCCTGTATCGGGACGTGCCGGAAACGATCAAATCAGTTGACAAGCTGACGGATGGTGGTATAATAATCTGTGAAGCGCGCAGCACAGAGCCGCTTCCCGACCTCGCCGCGCCCTATGGCAAGCGGAAGGAATACCGCTACGGCAAGGTCAAGATCGCCGTTTACACAAAGGAGTCCGAGCCCTGATGCGTACCGCCATCTGCCCCGGCAGCTTTGACCCGATCACCCTGGGTCATCTGAACATCATCCGCCGCGCCTCGAAGATCTTCGACCGGGTCGTGGTGCTCATCACCGTCAACTCCGGCAAGACTCAGCCGATGTTTTCCATCGAGGAGCGGGCCGATATGGTCCGCCGGGCCGTGTCAAGGTATCCCAACGTCACGGTCGACACCTCGGATATCCTGCTGGCCGAGTACGCCAGAGGGGTCGAGGGCGCGGTGCTGGTCAAGGGCCTGCGCGCCGCCTCCGACTTTGAGTATGTCGTGGTCAACTCGCTCCCGACGGCGGCAGCGGCGACAAAAGGCAAGTTCTACATCTACAACGGACACCGATATGTGACAATAGAGGACAACGGGAACTACTCTTGGACTGACCTTGGCAGCTACGACATCGACCTTACGGGATATGTTACGGAAGACGACTTGGACGACGCCTTGGAGGATAGGCCGGTGTTCCAACTTGTGACCGAGGTGCAGATGCAGAACTTGCTTGACAACGAAAACTGGGATGAGGGTGTGATATACTACACCGTGGAGGAATGAAGCTATGATGTGGATTGATGGCAGCGGCATTGAGACCATGATGATGAGCGGCGGTATGGTCGAGACCATGTGGAGAAACGGACATATTATCTGGCAGGGCATACGCTCCTGCTTTGGCGGAGGCCTATGGCTTGACGACAAGCCTTGGCTCGACGATGACGCATGGAAAAACGAATAAAACGAATAAGATATGGCAAGACATAGTTCACAACCGATTACATCGCTTAACCAAAACTGGAATTACGACCCAATCGAGCAGCTGCCTTTCAGTGGTGCGGCAGTGCAACAGTTCATCAAGTCCTATCTTGGCTCTGTCAGCAAGGCTGCTTACTTTGACAGCACCTCAAACACAATGTATTGGTTTGCTTCTGATGACGACAAGTCTGCATTTGTGGGAGACCAGACCTTAACCAACCTTGTGCTTTTCTCCTGCACCATGTCGTTTGCTTCTGAGCTATTCAGGATAGCATTGACAAACAACACTGGGTCAACCAACCTTAATGTGGCTACCAATGAGACCACAGTCAACATCTCAATAGACTTTGATGTACAAACCAAAAGCATGACAGAGAGTGCTTGGAGGTCCACTGGCAAGGGTGTGTATGTCACGGTGCTTGCAGACACTGGGGCATCAGGTGTCTATGACACCATCATGGAGGAGGAGTTCTATTCCGCTGAGACCACCTTTGAGTTCAACGCAAGGAACTACCTTTCGACTGGCACCAACAGGGTGAAGGTGCAGTTTGTGTCTGAAGACGACAACACTGTTGTATCCTCAATCACCTACACCATTATGATGACAGAGATGTACATAGAGCCTCTTGGCAATGAGTGGTACGTCCCTATCGTTGAGACTGGTGACGCAAGCAACTACAAGCTGGGTGGCTTCCGCATCATCGGTGCTGTCAGCAAGACCTTGCATATCGACATATACAGTGGGGAGAACAAGGTGCTTGAGTTTACAAGGGCAATAGGCACTACAGCCTACGACAGAGTGCCTTTCTACTACACGCAAGACATGGGATTTGACTTGTCGTCGTTGCCTACAGGTGTCTACCTTGTGTCGGCATACCTTACCTCAGGCTCCTTGACAAGCACTCCAGTCAACTACAATATCATCTATGTTGCTGATGGCGATGAAACAACGACACAGCTTGTGGCAGTCAATGAGGTGGCTGATGTGGTCTACAACTACACCACTTCCACCTTGTTCAAGTATTGCATCTACAACCAAGGAACTCTTGCTGGCTCACCTTCAATCGTTGTAAGCAGAATCATCAACAACACGCCTACAACGATAGTGGACACCACAATCAACGATGTTACCACTGGCGAGGAGCATACCTACGAGGTGTCGATGGAGTGGCTTACCGAGGAAACTTTGAGCCTCTATGTGCAAGGGACAATCACTTTTGGCAACAACCAGACAGCCATTGTGCCTTTGGACAACTCAGCCACATTCCCGCCTACCTACGGCTACTCTTTCTACCTTAACGCCGCTGCAAGGGCAAATAGCGAGTCAAACAAGCTGAAGGTGGTCAACGCTGTCAACAACACCGAATACACGCCGACATGGGAGAACCTTGTATGGCTTGACGGCATTGACGGATGGACGCAGGATGACTTGGGCAGGCAGTGCCTTTATCTCCCTGCAAGGTCTTACATGACATTGCCTTACACGGAATACAAGCTGCTTAATGGCGATGGTATCAGCATTGAGATGTGCTACAAGGTTAGCAATGTTGCCGACTACGACGAGACTGTGTTGAGCATAGTGGATGACCTTGAGTCGGCAGGCTTCACTGGCCTTAGGATTAAACCTACAAACATCTTGGTACACTCCTCAGCCGACACCTCTTCAGTGAATGACCTTGTGAGAGGAACAAATGTGATGGACGAGAGAGTGATACACTTGGTGCTTACCATCTATCCCAACTTCATGGGCAACAACGGCAAGAACCTTGTGACAGGCTATGTGAATGGAAGCAAGAACTTCCAGTTTGACTATGCAACTGGAACCATCTGGAACACCAACGCACCTTTGAGGATTGGCAGTGAGAGAAGCGACGTGTCGCTTTATTTCATCAGGAAATACAACTCTGTGCTTTCAGAGGCAGCTGTTGCAGCCAACTACATCAACTCGCAAAAGGAGGTTTCAGCCCGTACAGACCTTTCCATATTGCTGAAGTCATGTATGGATGCCTCGCAGAGCAATGTTGACTTTGAGCAGGTGAAGAACAACAACTACAACTACTTTGTGGTCGAAATGCTCAACGGAGCCACATTGCCTTCAAGGGCCAACAACTGGGACAAGAAGCAGACTGGCCTTTCAAACCTTGAGATGCACTTTGGCGAACACCCCGACTGGGACTGGAGGATTGAAAGCGTGGAAACAAGTGGGCAAGGAACAACCTCAATGAACTACTACCGTTGGAACTTGCGCTTCAGGATTGACAAGTCGTCAGGCAAGATGGTGCCAGTGCAATACCTTGAATCAAGGACAAAGAGGGGTGATTCCTACCAATACACTTGGCTTGAGAAAGCCAACTCAAGGACACTTGCATTCGATGGAAGCAACCACCCAAGCCTGAAAAGGATTACAGCGAAGATTAACGCTGCCTCTTCAATGCAGTCGCACAAGATTGGTGCTACAAGGGCTTACAACGACTTGCATGACCAGATAGGGCTTAGGAATGCAGCGCAGGATTATGCCGACAGCAACAACCTTGCAAGACCTGTAATTGCTGTCTACCAATACCCCGCATTCGGCTTCTTGAAGAACGGCAACACCTATGAGTTCATCGGATTGTTCACCATTGGGCCTGACAAGGGCGACAAGCCTTCATTTGGCTATGACCTTTCGACCATTCCTGACGAGCTGATAACAATGGAAGGTACAGACCACTCAAGGAAGATGGTGATGTTCAACTACCCTTGGAACACCGACGTAAGCTATCTTGCCGACAATGAGTGCATCAACATCGTGAAGGGTGTAGATGACTATGACAATGGTTGGGAAGTGGGCAACTGCCACGGCTATTCCACCGATGATGCAGAGGACCAAAACGCCATCAGTGCCATCTTGGACACTGAGTTCAAGCCTGCCTACCGACTTGCCTATGAGAACTCCACATTGATACTTGGCATCCCGCTTGGTGAATATGCTGCAACAGCGGCAGACACCCTTGACTACATCAACAACAATATAGCCACTTTCCAAAGCCAACTTGACGGCAATGGGAGGATGACCTACGCCAACTACCAGTTTTGGATTGAAGGCGAGTATGTCCTTTACTACTACGACATCAAGCTAAGCCAATATGTGGCCAACCAAAACCTTGTCACACAGCTTGGAAGCCCTGTCGGTAGCACAGTAAGTGAGCAGAACGAGTGGTTTAAGGCACAAAGGAGGCTGAACTTCATGGCTGAGGCTGAGGACTATTTCGACATTGACGACACCCTATATGCCTTCTGCTTCCTCATCATCTTTGGTGCAATGGACAACTTCGGGAAGAACTCCTATCCCTACAAGATGGGTACTCTCGCCAATGGAGGCAGGTGGCGTTGGAGAAACGATGACCTTGACTCAATGCTTGGCATTGGCAACGCTGGTGCCGACAACATGCCTACATGGATGGAGTTCCAAGACTCTGACGATGGTTCAGTGTACTTCGGTGGCTCCACCTCTGTATTCTGGAATTTGATATATGAGTGCTACTACGACAACTATGTCAGCACCGTTACTGGCAGCACCAAGTATGGCATCATTGCCACGGGAAGGCAGATATTGGAAGCCATGTCATCGTTGGCAGGAGGCACCAATGTCTATGACGGTGTGATGAAGTTTATGAAGAAGTACTTCTGGGACAATGCGCAGAACTACTTCCCGCAATCTGCCTACAATGCCGATGCTTCATACAAGTATGAGCAGGCATGGCTCACCAATGGGCAGGAGGTAGCCCCGTTGACGCAATCCTTGGGCAACCACTATGAAGCTGAGTACTATTGGGCCAACAAGAGGCTGATATACATGATGTCGTTCTTCAAGGCAGGTGCTTTCGGGAGTTATGCCGACACTTCTCTTGGTCAGATGGCATTCAGGCCACAGTCATTGCAATCATTGACGGTGACACCAGAGATGGAGCTTTACCCAGCCTTTGCAAGTGGCCAAGGCATGGTTTCGACAAGCAGGACTGAGGCAGGGGAAGGACATACCTTTGTAGGTCCTTTCGGCACTGACGGTCAGACCA
Source organism: uncultured Bacteroidales bacterium (assembly GCA_937901455.1). Taxonomy (GTDB): domain Bacteria; phylum Bacteroidota; class Bacteroidia; order Bacteroidales; family WCHB1-69; genus F23-D06. Next base: position 5,085 of record CALDIA010000009.1, read on the forward strand.
CACACTACATACAAGCCACCAATGTGCTGACAGACATCGGTGACTTGAAGGACTTGAGGCTTGGCTCGCAATACATCAATCCACTTCAAGTGCAAGGCAAGAAGCTCGTCAGCTTCAAGATAGGTGACGAAGACCCCTTGATTGTAGTCACACCTGCCGTGTATTACACACAGGCTGAATGCGACGCCTACAACGCTGCTTTGGAGGGAGCCATTGCAGGAGGCACGGCATTGACGGCAGAGCAAGCCACATTGGTCAACACTGCCTTGGAGACTACCTATGAGGAGAATGACGAGATAAGCACTGAAGATGCCAATGCATACAACGCCACACTTGAAGGAGCCATCTCGACAGAGGACATAAAGACACCCGAAGTGACCACCCCAAATGTGACCACAAATGTGCCAGGCTTGACTTTTGACAACACCTATTGCCTTGAGACCATCGACGCAAGGAATGCAGAATCAATAACAGGGGCTGTTGACATCACTGCCTGCAAGAGAATCAAGGAGGCTTACTTTGGAGGCACGTCAGTGACCAACATTGTCGTAAGGAACGGCTCGAAGATAGAAGTGCTTGAGCTGCCCGACACTGTGCAAAACATAGTGTTGAGGTACTTGAAGAAACTGTCGGCAAACAACCTTATGCTTCCTTCCGACCTTTCGAGCATATCCTTGCTGTATGTAGACAACTGTCTGTTTGACCCGTTCAGTTTGCTATACACGCTATATTACGCCGAAGACTCTGTGTTGAGTTATGTGAGGATTAAGATTGACGAAGCGCAGGAGATTGACTTATCACAGTTCAAGATGCTGGTGAGTATGGCTGACAACAAGGACAAGGATGGCAACACACATGACTTCCACGGTGTGTTGTCCGATGGTTCTCCAAACCCATCGGCAAACCCAAGCATAGACGGCACCTTGCAATGTATCTATGGTTACTATACATCTGACTTCGCCAAATTAGGCATGAGCAACATACAGCAATACAATGAGACGCTCAACATAGGCACTGCTAATGTGTTTGGCGCATTGAGGATAATCTATAACCCACTATTTCAATATATTGACTTTGCCGACTCTTCGGTAGGAGAGATTGTTGCCAACTGGATTGGTGACGGCGTAGGAACTACACTGGCGCAGGCACAAGGTGTTACCTCCCTTCCTGTCGCCACATTCAGAGCAAACACCGACATACAGACCTTCGATGAGTTTGAGCTGTTCACGGGTATAAGGACTATCACGAAAGGCACTTCCGCATCTGCACTTGGTGCATTTGGCAGATGTACCAACCTGACCTCCATCACATTGCCTTCTTCAATCACCACTATCGGTGCGTATGCTTTCTACAATTGCACGGGTTTAACATCCATAAATATACCTTCGTCAGCACGGGCAATGTCGCCAAGCGTCTTTGTATCGATTTCAACGGGCACCTGGATGTA
>CALDIA010000010.1 GCA_937901455.1 uncultured Bacteroidales bacterium
TAAGCGCCGATGAAAGACTAAGAAGTTCGCGCTTAACTTTTTGTGGAAAAACGAAGCTGTATGTTAGACACAATAGTAAACAATCCCTTTAGAATCCTCGGCGTTTATGCCAACGCCCGACCTGTCGACATCGTGTCGAACTGCGATGACATGGAGGCTTATTTGTCTGTCGGCCAAAATGTGTCGTTCGACTTGGATTTCAACAACCTCATGCCAGCGGTAAAACGGACACAGGAAACCGTGGCACAGGCTAAAAGCAAAATCAACCTGCCAAAAGACAAACTGAAATACGCCTTGTTTTGGTTTGTAAAAGACTCGTCGTCGGCTCATGCGATGAACTATCTGAAAAATGGCGACTTCGACAATGCCAACAAAGTTTTTGAGATAGAGGATGCCTTTTCCACTCGAATAAACAAGGCGGTGGTGGCGATGATGCAAGATGACTTGGGCACTGCCATTGCCAACATCACGGAGATGATTCACGACAATGACGATTTAGGTCTGCGCGATGATTTTGTGAAAGCCATTTGCGGCGATGCGTTTTCGATTGGCGAGGACGAAATGGCGCACCTATTTATTAATGCCTTGCTCGAAGAAATTTCGGCTGGGGAATTGTTGGAGTTGTACAAAAAGCACGGCGTATCGAAAGACGACAACAATTATCTGAAAACAAAGGCGGTAGATGAACCCATTTCGAGAATCAATGCGGCAATCTCCAAAGCCAAGTCAGTGAGACGTGACGATGCCGATGCCAATTATTGGGCTGGTAAGGATTTGATGGGAAACACAAAGTCGGACTTGGCGAAAGTGAAAAACCTGCTGGGCGCAACCAATATGCAATATCAAATGCTTGCGGATGACTTGGCTGATGCTATCATGCAATGTGGTATTAATTATTACAATGCTTCGGAAGATAACGATAAGATTGAAAATGCCTTGGGATTGCAAGAATACGCCTGCAAAATCGCGGTTGGAAGACTGTGTAAGGAAAGGTGTGATAAGAATCTTAAAGCGTTGATTAAGTTAAAACAGGATGAGTCTGTGGGTGAATATATTGAAGCTATCCGTAATGCTCTCAACGCATATAAAATCAGATCAAATGATTATAAAAAACAACATTTTGGAGAAAAACAAAATGAAGGTGTTGAAGGGTTGGATCGGCTTGTTTATAGGCTTTATTATCAATCTGAGAATATGATTGTTTGGGATTCTTTGATTTGGTACGCTATTACCTTAATAGAAGATTGTGCTCCATTTTTGATTGCAATAAAAGAAAATGTTGGTGCTAATAATATTTCCTATCTGAATATTTCGACTACCGTTGCGAATGTGGCCTTGAATGATGTAATTGAAACGGTTAATGAAACGCAAAAAGAGGTGGATCGCCGACTTAGAGATTATCATTCTATGATGAGTATTGATGGCAGTAGTGTTAGAAGTATGTATATTAAAGCTTGGGAGTGTTTCTTGTATATTGACAAATTAGATGTGTTGGATGATTTTAAACTTCAAAGATATAATCCTAATAAGAATTCTTTGAAACAAGTATTCGTTGTTAATCAAATTAGCGTGGAGAGTATTAAAATTTATGGTTTTGATATGCGAACCTCAAAAGAAAAAAAGGATGATGAGGATGCGTATAATAAATGTCGTTCGAGAAATGATTATTTGAAATATCTACATGATTATCCGGATGGTTCATATAAGGAAAAAGCAATTAGAAAATCAAAGAGCGTTTTTGTATGGATGCGCGATTTAATAAAAGGAGTAAAATAATGAAACGAGTGTTTATTATAGTAGCATTGTCGATGTTGATTAGCAGTGTGTTTGCACAATCAGACAGCCTAATGCAAGAACAGCAAAACAAAATCGTTGCACTTGAGCAAAAGTTGCAAAGCATCGAGCAAAACAATGCTTCGTTCAATGTCCAACTGACAGATTTGAAAACGCAGGTTGTTATGCTTGTGGCTGAAAACAAATCGCTCAATTCGGCATTGCAGCAAAAGCAGGCCGCCATCGATTCGCTTGCCAAGGTGGTGGCAACCAACTCGGCCAACATCCAAGCCACGGCAGACGAACTTGGCGTGAAGATTCAAACAACCGACGATGCCGTGTCGCAAAATGCCGAGAGCCTCAAAGCCAAAACCCTTTGGGGAACCATCGCTTTTATTCTTGCGATACTTGCTTCTCTGGTAGTATGGCTTTTGCACAAGAAAGGGCAAAAAACCTCCAACGACAAGATTGCCACGCTGAAGCAGCAAGCCGACGAACTGAACGAGAAGATTGTCGGCCAGTTCAGCACCGAAATGGGCGAGTTGCAGAAGATTGGCGAAGCATTGAAAAACGCCAACGCCAACACCTCGGCAGAGCCTGACCATTCGTTGGTGAAGAAGTTGGTGGACAGAATCAATTTTATGGAGATGACATTGCACAAAATGGACAGCCATGTTCGAGGGCATAATGGCTTGACAAATGCCATCAATGTGATGAAGATTCGCCTAAAGGATAACGGCTATGAAATAATAGAATGGTACGGGAAGGATTATGACGAAGGATACAACTTTGCAGATGTCGAATTTGAAGATGATGAGTATTTGGAGGAAGGGAAACGAATCATTTCGGAAGTGGTTCAGCCACAAATCAACTATAAAGGAAAGATGATACAAGCAGCAAAAGTTAAAGTAAAACAGATTATTAACGAATAAAAACATAATACTATGGCAAAAATGAAGTATGGAATTGATTTGGGTACGACCAATTCTGCCATTTGCAAGATGGAACACGGAGAACCCAAAATCATCAAGACGACAACGCAGAAAGACATCTTGCCGTCTTGTGTCGCTTTTTCGGGAAATGGAAGAATCATCGTTGGCGACAAAGCCGTTGCGCAACTCAACAAAGACAGATTGCAAGCTTTAAGAAGCGATGGGCTTTTTGAAAAGAACAAGAATGTATTTGTTGAATTTAAGAGGACTATGGGGCTTGATACCATCTACCACAGCGAGAACATGAGAGCCAAAGATAAAAAGGCGGATTATAATTCGGAAGAATTGTCGTCGGAAATCCTAAAAGAACTCAAAACCCTCGCCTCAAACGCCTCCGACAACGAGCGAATCTATTCTGTTGTGGTTACTATTCCCGCCCGATTCAACGCCCAGCAGAGTGAAGCCACCGTGAGAGCCGCAAGCTTGGCTGGTTTCGACAATTGTTTTCTGCTGCAAGAACCTGTTGCAGCGGCAACGGCATACGCTTTTGCCACGGGAAGCAAGAACGGCTATTGGCTCGTTTTTGACTTTGGTGGTGGCACTTTCGATGCGGCTTTGCTGGATGTCCAAGAAGGTGTCATGACTGTAGTTGACACCGGCGGCAATGCTTTCTTGGGCGGCAAGAACCTTGATTATGCGATAGTTGATGAGATTTTGTTGCCAAAACTGAAACAGAAATATGTCATTCAAAACCTGTTGAAGGATAACGAACGGAAGCAAAAACTACGCGAGGCATTGAAACCACATGCGGAAGAAATCAAAAACGAGTTGTCAACCCAAGAATCATGGGACATCATTGACGATTTTGCCGATTTGGGCGAGGATGACTTGGGGAACGGGATACCGCTTGAATTGTCCGTTTCTCAGGAAGAATTGCAGCCTGTTTTGGCTCCGTTGTTCCAAAAGGCGATAGATTTGTGCAAGGAGTTGCTTGGTCGCAACCATTTGACGGGGAGCCAAATTGACAAATTGATTCTCGTGGGCGGCCCCACCCTTTCGCCTGTGGTACGCAGAATGCTTCAAGAACAAATCACGCCCAACGTTGATGCCAGCATCGACCCGATGACAGCCGTGGCCAAAGGAGCGGCCATCTATGCTGCAACGATTGATGAACCAAGACCAGGAGATGATACGAATAACAATAACATCGTCTATTTGGATTTGAAGTACAACCCAGGTGCTGTAAAGGAAAAAGCACCAGTATCGGTAATGCCAACAAATCGTAACTTGTTTATACAATTGCGCCGTCAAGATGGTAGCTGGAGCAGCGACAAGACCGAAATAGGCAATGGTGCTGTAATCCAATGCTTGTTGGATTTAGGTAAAAAAGCAAATGTGTTTACCGTTATTCTCACTGACGACAGAGGAAACACCTACAACTGCGAACCGAAGGAAGTTGTCTTTATGAACGTGAAACCTCCGACACAGACTTTGCCTTACAACATTGGCATCGAAATCATGGATGTTGAACGAGACAGGGCGGTTTTCATGCCAATAAAGGGGCTTGAAAAAAATCAGCCTACGAGAGCGGAAGGTGAAAAAACGGGACTTTACACGATGTGCGATATTGTTCCGGGCGATGAAGCAAGTATGGTAAGAATCCCGGTATATGAGGGAGACAACAATACGGAAGGGACAAGCACCATTTATAACAAACATGTTTTTGACGTTGAACTGACAGGTGACGATGTGCCTCAACTGGTGCCCAAGAACAGCGAAATCAACATAAAGATAGTAGTGGAGAAGGATATGGCTAAAACCCTTGTCGCCACATTCCCAAAATACGGCATCCCCATTGAGAAAAAGATTGAGATTGGCACAAGTGGCAATAGTGCCGAAAAGTTGAAGAGATTCTATGATGACGCCGAATCTCGTTTGAAATCGTTCCAGAAGAGCAGTGCTATACCGCAAAGCGAAATAAGCGATGTGGCAGAAAAGCTGGCTGATGTGAAACATCGTTTTGATGCCGAATCGCAAGAACCCGACGGAAAAGAACATCTAATGGAAAGTCTGCGTGAGGTCTATCGTCAATTGGAAGAGGTGGAGAAACGCCACGAGTGGGACACCATCGAGGCCGAACTCCGCCACGAGTTCGACCGCCTTGAAGAAGCCAACAACGACCTCGGTAACAAACACGACCAAGAAGTGAACGAACTTCGCAGGCAGACCGATGCCGTCATCCGCAGCCGTGATGTGAAGATGGGGCGCAAGGTGCTGAGAATGATTGAGCAGGTGTTTGTGCAAGTAACCTTCATCTACCAACTCATTGGCTGTATCAATCACTATGACCAGAACTTTGGCAGATACTCTTGGCGCAACGCAAATCAAGCGCGGCAACTCCTCAACCAAGGCAAGAGTATGATAGCCAGCGGAAATATCGACATTGAAGCCTTGCGGGGCATTTGTGTGGAAGTGCTGAATCTGTTGCCGGAAGAGGATAGGCCTAAAGGACCGGGAGTTGGAATGTAAAATATTGCCTTATGCCAACCCTCACCAAACAACAGCCGATCGGCCACTACACCGTTGCTTTCCCCATCAAGGACAGCACATACGCCGAAACCTATCGTGTGAAAGACGCTTCGGGGAAGAACTATTTCCTGAAACTCTTCAACTACGCCAAGCTCCACCACACGCAGTTCGACAAGAACGGGGAGGTCTTGGAACTCGTCATCTCCAAGCAACTCAGCCACCCTAACCTCACGCACTACCACGACAGCGGCGAACTGACATTGAACGGGCAGAAGATGGCTTACATCGTCTATGACTTCATCAGCGGCGAGACCTTGGCGCAAAAGACGGGGCGCGAACAAGGCTGCTCGGTGTATCAAGCCAGGCAATACGTCTTGGGCGTGTTGGAGGGTGTGAAGTTTCTGCACAACCTTCCTAATCCAGTCATTCACAATGAATTGACTACTGAAAATGTCATGCTCGATATGAAGGACAACATGCCCAAAATCATCGATTTCGGTTATGCCCGTTTCGTGTCGCAAAGCCGGAATGCGTTCCAGAAAGAGGGCTTGAATCCGTTCTATATGGCACCCGAGGCGTTCAACGGCATTTTCACCGTGCAGACTGACCTCTACTCCGTTGGGGCGATGCTGTATCACCTGCTGTTTGGTATGCCACCTTATTATGTGAGCATTCCGCAGTATCAGGCGGATAGGGTCTCGGTGGTTGATACCATCTTGAAAGAACGGCATAAGCCTTTGCCAATGCTTATCAAGGACAAACCGGGCTTGGACGAGCAGTTGGAGAACACGTTGCGAAAAGCCTTGGTAAACGATGTGGACGACCGTTTCAGGAGTGCCGACGAGTTCATCAAAGCCTTAAATGGCGAAATGATGGTGGAGTCTTTGCCGCAAAAGCCAACCAAAATCAAGCCCAAACGGCAAGAGGCAGAACGCCCAAAAACGGGCAACGGCTTTGCAGATGTGGCGGGCATGGAAGAACTGAAAGCGCAGATGCGACTAGATGTCATTAATGCTTTGAACAATCCAGAAGAATACAAGGAGTACGGCATCACCATACCCAACGGAATGTTGCTCTATGGCCCGCCGGGTTGCGGCAAGACATTTTTTGCGAAGAAATTTGCGGAGGAAGTCGGTTTCAATTTCATGGTAAAGACACCTGCCGACCTAAAAAGCCGCTATGTGAACGCCACGCAGGAAAACATCAAAGCAATGTTCGACGAGGCCTACGAAAACGCGCCCACCATCATCTTCATCGACGAAATCAACGAACTCGTCCCCGACCGCAACAGCGACATTCACGAGATGGCGGAGAGTGCTGTTAATGAGATGCTTTCGCAAATGGACCGAACGGGCGAGAAAGGCGTTTTCATTATCGGCGCAAGCAATTTGCCCCAAAAGATTGATACTGCTATTCTCCGTGCCGGGCGTTTGGAAAAGCACTTCTATGTAGGTCCGCCCGATTTCACGGCACGAAAACTCCTCTTTGAGAAATCTTTGCAAAATCGCAAGGCCTTGGATTTCGGCATCGATTATGAGAAGTTGGCCAACATGACCGAAAACTATGTTTCGGCTGACATCCAACTCATTGTGGACGAAGCGGCAAGAAAAGCATTGTCGAGGCACGAGAAAATCACCATGCAGATTCTCGAAGAAACCATAAGGAACAATAAACCCTCATTGACGGTGGCTCAAATCAAAGAATATGAGGCGATAAGGAACAAGTTTGAAGGAATCGCCGAAAAAACAATAGAAAGGAAACCAATAGGATTTAAATAATGTAACAATATGAACACCAACGAATTATACTTAAAAACAGCGTTTTGCTGCATGGCTTGCGATGGCGAGATTGCAGACGAAGAGTTGCAACTTGTAAAACATTTCGCTCAAACATCAAATCTGTTTGATGGACTTGACATTGAAAACAAACTGAATGAGTATGTGTCAGAAATCAACAAACAAGGGCGTGGATTCCTTTCTGCCTATTTAAAAGATGTTGCTGCCGCCAATATGGAAGAGGCACAGGAACTTGAACTTGCCAAGATAGCCGTCAAAATGATTGAGGCCGACAACAAGATTGAGTATTCGGAAATCGGTTTCTTCAAGCGCATCCGCAACAAACTGAATGTGTCGGACGAGAAACTGCTTGAGATATTCAAGGATGAGACCTTGTTTGAGAAGTTCCCCGAAGTGGAACCAGAAGACTTCCTCTTGCCCGACATCATGGTCGATGACGATGCTGATTGGAATGTGTCGTTTGAGAATATCAATCTGTCAACCAATGGCATAGAGCTTTGATGTCTCGGCTTTACACAGTGACTCCTTGGCTTGGTTTGCTCCGTTTTTTCCATATACGTTGCTCAACATCCTCATTTTCATTGTTAGCTACTTGATATTATTGTTTCTCGACATCTTCCTAATAGTATGAGAGATCACTTCGCTTTGTTTTTGGTTGCATTGATGATGATTGGTTGTGGGACACCGACAGCAAACACTGATGTCGGATCTGAAAATCTTAATGCTCAGCCTATTGAAATTGTTCCTGACATAACCATCGATGATACCGACAGTCTCACCGTCTATTACCCCAACTTCAGCCGCATCGA
>CALDIA010000011.1 GCA_937901455.1 uncultured Bacteroidales bacterium
CTCCTGTTTTCGGTAGGCGAGTAGAATGCCTCTGGAGGAGTTGACGACGCCACCGTTCCCATTGTATAGGTATTTGGCAATGTCATCGGCCTTGCCTCCCTGCGCACCGTAGCCAGGAATGAGGAAGAAGGTGCTGTCCAGCATGGCTCTGATCTCCGCTGCCTCATCGGCATGGGTGCAACCCATGACACCTCCGATGCCCGAATAGCCGCATTGCCCCATGTAGTCCTTGCCCAAAGTGTTCAGCTTGGCCCCGACTTCGTGATAGACGCGACGGCCATCCTGCAAGGGCAGGTATTCGATGTCTTTGGCACCCTCATTGGAGGTGCGGATCAGGACGAATACCCCCTTGCCCTGTGATTCTATGTAGGGCAAGTATGGTGTGAGGCTATCCAATCCCATGTAGGGACTCAGCGTGATGAAGTCCGCCTCAAAATCGCCAGTGAAGTGCGCCTTGGCATACATCTCGGCAGTCTTGGCAATGTCGCCACGCTTGATGTCGGCAATAACGATAGCCCCCAGCTTGCGTAGGTAGGTTAACGTGTTTTTGTAGGCTATTAAACCGTGGATGCCGTATGATTCATAGTAGGCAATCTGCACCTTGTAGCAGGCGGCCACGTCAATGGTGGCGTCAATGATTGCCTTGTTGAACTGGAAGAGCCCCTCATGAACGTCGGGATAACGCTTGGTCATCTCGGGGGTAAGGTAACTGAGATCGGTGTCCAAGCCAATGCAGACGTGCCCCTTTGCGGCGACACTGTCGAATAGTTTGTCTATTACCATGGGTCCTATTAGTTAGTTTCTTTAATTTTTAGCATATAGCCGGCACCATGGAAGTTGACAATTTCCACGGCAGGCTCGTAACCATCCTTGTACAAGGTCTTGCGCTTTCCATTCTCTTTTGGCAGGATATACTCCTCGTCATCCAGCTGTAGATAGTTGCGCAACTTGGTCAGGAATACATCCATGCTTCTGCTTACGGAGTAGTCCTCTTCACCCCAGATCTCCTTAAGAATGATTTCGCGGGGGATGAGCTTGTTCTTATGTTCCAACAACAAACGGAGAAGCTGTGCCTCCTTCCGGGTGAGCGTCCGGGTGAGCTTTGGGTGAATCAACTGCATGCTGGAATAATTGAATGTATAGTTGCCCATCTTGTAGATCTTGTCCTCATAAATGGAGGATTGTTTGACGGTGCCGGACGAACAACGACGCAATATGGCTTGCATACGCAACTCTAACTCTTCAATGGAGAAGGGCTTGGTGATGTAGTCGTCACACCCCAGTTTGAACGCATGAATGCGGTCTTCCTTGGAATTGTTGGAGGTGAGGATGATGACAGGAAGCGTATCATTATTTTTGCGAATCTCTTGCAGAAGGGAAAAATCCTCTTTGCCATTCGTCATGATGTCGATGATGCAAATGTCGTAATGTTGAGTGTACAACGATTTTGAGGCTACCTTCTCATCGTTGTATCCAAAAACTCTGTAGCTGGACAATTCCAGGTAATCTTTAATAACATATAGGAGGTTTTCACTCTCATCTACAAGTAGTACTGTACTTTTGGTCTGTTTCATAGAGTATTTTTTTAGTTCGTGTTTTTGAGCTATGTTATTGTCTCTTATTTATTTTAGCCTGTTCTTTTTTAACGGCTTGACCTTGAGTGCTATGGATTGGAATCCATAGTTGTCGGCCTTGTCGGCTTTACGGTAGATTCTGATCTTGTATTGTCCCTTTTGGTTGAGTTGTTTTTTAGGGAAAGCAATCAGTTCGATGGTGGTAAAGCCTTTGGTGGAAATCATAGAGGTAGAGTCCATGCCGTGTAGGCGGAAGACGCTGGTGACGAATGATTCCATGCCGTCAGGTGCCACCATGGTGACAGTTACCGGTATCTGGTCCATCTGCACAGACTCTTTGTCGTAAGTGAGTAAGAAGCCGATTTGATATTCAGCGGTTGTGTCAGGATTTTCGAAAGGGAATATCAAGACTTGTTCTTCGAATGCCCAGTTAGTGTTTGGGAATTCGTGCAAAACAGAGATGTCTGTATCAGCCTTTTTTAAGGGAGTATTATGGCATGAAATCGCAACTATGCTGCACAAAAATGAGAAAATGACGACAGACAGTAGTTTATAATTTTTTATGAACATATTGTTTTTGTGCGAATAATAAACCTATTTTTGCATCTTGTTAAACAAAGCGCAAAATTACATAAATTATGAATAAAAACAAAAAATTTTATGTTGTTTGGAAAGGGGCTGAGCCAGGGGTATATGAGACTTGGGATATGTGTCGGCGGCAGGTGTTGCACTATGAGGGCGCCAAATATAAATCATTTGAGTCGTTAACGGATGCGCAAAAGGCCTTTCAACAGGGTTGTGAAGCCTATTACCGCGAACATCCGCCGGTGACTAAGGCGGGTCATATACTCGCGGGTGGCGCCACACAACCCATCATGGAAAGCCTCTCAGTGGATGCCGCCTGGAACACCGTCACCAAGGTGATGGAGTATAGGGGCGTACATACCGGCTCCCAACAGGTGTGGTTTCACAAGGGACCCTTCCCCGGTGCGAGCAACAATATCGGTGAGTTCCTTGCACTGGTTCACGGACTCGCCCTCCTCAAACAGAAAAACCTGAATATCCCCATATATACCGACAGCGTGACTGCCATGGCATGGGTGCGCGAAAAGAAGCATAAGTCCATCATCCTGCCTACCGAAGAGAATGTCGCCATCTTCGACCTGCTGAACCGTGCCGAATATTGGCTTCGCACCAATACCTATAATACCCCTATCTATAAATGGGACACCCCCGCATGGGGCGAGATACCTGCCGATTTCGGCCGAAAGTAGATGCAATAAATCGGCTCTTTTTGCGTTTAATGTTTTCGTAAATTTATGGAAATTATGAAAAACGAACTCTCTTTTATGCTAACCCTTTTGCTTGTTGTCGGATGTGCCTTTTCGCTATGGGCACAAGACTCTTGTGTGGCAAAGGCCCCCGCCGAAGTGGCTATCGACAAGCCCTTTCAATATACCGTGTCAACCAATGCCCAAGGTGAAATTCTGTCCACTGATTTCGGCAAGCTGGAGATGGTGAGCGGCCCGTCGATAGGAACGAGCACCTCCATCTCGATGATGAATGGCCATGTGGAACAGCAGACCACCTATACCTACACCTACTATCTGACCGCCCACAAGGAAGGAACATACAATATTCCTGGCGTCTCCATGTCTTTGGATGGCAAGGTGGTGAGGAGCAATGCCGTGCGAGTGACCGCCTCCAAGTCGGCTGCCACCGCCGAGCGCAGTCAGGATATGTGGGATAGCCCCTTCTCTTCATTCGATTTTCCGCAATGGGGATCGCGCCAAGAACAGTCCGAAAGTAAGGAAAAGGTGCAAATGGAGGACAAAATCGGCAAAAACGACCTCTTCATACAGGCCACTGCCTCCAAGTTGGAAGCCTATCAGGGCGAAGGTATCGTGGTGACCCACAAGCTGTATGTGAAGGACGAAGCCAATGGCTATAGCCTGGAGCGCGCCTCCTTTCCGGCTACCGACGATTTCTGGATCGAGAATCTGGATAGGGTCCGCCAAGAACGCACTGTTGAGACAGTCAATGGCAAACAATACACTGTCTTTGTGCTCAAGCAGACGGCCGTCTATCCAACGCGCACGGGCAAGCTTACCATCCCGAAACTGAATGTGGTGCTCTCCCTGCGCGTGCCCACAACAGTCAAGGACCCCTTCTGGGGTAATATCTCCTCCTACCGCCGCAAGGAAGTTTCGCTGACCTCCAACGATCTTTCAGTGAAGGTGAAAGCTCTCCCTGGCGCTTACATCGGCAATGGCACCGAGGTGGTGGGTGGCTTTACCATGACCTCCAATATGAGCCGCACGGAATGTCATCCCAACGAAAGAGTGGTGCTCTCCATTACCGTCTCGGGTAGCGGTAACCTGCACCGCATCTCCGCTGACGACCTGGGCATAGAGTTTCCCGCCGACTGCGATGTGACCTATCCGAAGGTCTCCTCCAATATCACCGCCAAAGGCGACTACATTACCGGTACCAAGACCTTTAAGTTTACAATCATTCCCCGCACGGAAGGCACTTTCTATATTCCGGGAGCCTCTTACATATATTACGATTACGAGTCCGGCACCCATAAGACCATCTCTTCGCAAGACTATCACTTGGAAGTAACTCCTGGGCCAGCGCACAACTCCGATAAGGATGCCACCCCCTCTTCTTCTAAAAGCAAAGCCAGAACCTATAAAATATAACCCCAATGAAACGCACTTATATGCTTCGCATGGCCATTTGCCAATGCCTGATATTTGCCGGATTGAGTGTCAATCTTATGGCGCAGAAATCCAATCAATCGTTCAAGCCTACCTGTGAGGTGCAAACCCCGAAGGAGGTGCAGCAAGGCGAATTGTTCACCTATACTATCATCACCAATGCCAAGACCGAAATTAACGATCCCGACTTCGGCCCTTTCTTGGTTAACGGCCAGGCCTCCAACTCCTCCAAATCTATAAAGGTGGAAAACGGCAAGCGCTATACCAAAACCCGTCGTGAACATATCTTTTACCTTATGGCTGACACGGTCGGCACTTTCACCATTCCCGCCAATGAGATCGTGGTCAACGGCAAGAAGGTGAATGGCAAGCAGACGCTGGGTGAGAACATTGGCGACAACGGTGGCCTTCACGTTGCCCTGCAAGCACTCCACAATACTGGCAATGACCGCGTGATTGACGGTTTCACAGCTGACCAGCGCTTCTTCCTCGGATGGGCTCGCGTATGGGCCAGCAACAATCGCGAGCAG
>CALDIA010000012.1 GCA_937901455.1 uncultured Bacteroidales bacterium
CCACTCATTAGCAGACACCACCGGCAGATTCAGGGAAACTTCTGCAATTATTGAAAATAACTATTCACTTAAAATACTTTAAATATGAAAATTTGTGTTATTGGAACAGGTACTATGGCCAAGGGCATCGTGAAGGCTTTCGCCGCCAAGATGCCGGTCGTCATGAAAAGTAGAACCCAAGAGAGCCTCGACAAAGCTATGGGCTCCTTCGCCAAAGGATATGGCAAACTGGTTGAAAAGGGCAAACTGACCCAGGAGGCCGTTGACGCTATTCTCGCCAACATCACCACCACCACAGACTATGCCACCTTCGCAGATGCCGACCTCGTGATTGAGGCTGCCGTGGAGGATATGCAACTCAAGAAGGATGTCTTCACCGAGCTGGACAAGATCTGCAAGCCGGAGACCATCTTCGCCACCAACTCCTCCTCTTTGTCCATCACGGAGATCGCTGCCTGCACCAGCCGTCCCGCACAGTTCATTGGCATGCACTTCTTCAACCCTGCCGACAGAATGGCATTGGTGGAAGTCATCAAGGGACAGACCACTTCCGACGAGGTTTGCAAGACCATCATCGATCTGGCCACCTCTATCGGCAAGACGCCTGTGCCGGTAAATGAAGCTCCCGGCTTTGTGGTGAACCGCATTCTCATCCCGATGATCAACGAGGCGGTGGGCATCTTAGCCGACGGCATTGCCTCCGCCGAGGATATCGACAAGTGCATGATGCTGGGCGCCAACCATCCGATGGGACCGCTCGCATTGGCCGACCTGATCGGCAACGATGTGAACCTCGCCATTATGGAGGTGCTCTACAACGAGTTCGGCGACCCGAAATACCGTCCGCACCCGCTGTTGCGCAAGATGGTACGCGCCGGTCTGCTCGGCCGTAAGACCGGTGAGGGATTCTATAAATATTAATAGTATCCTGCCTGTTGAACAAAACGAGGATGATCCGATTGGCTCATCCTCGTTTTTATTGTAGCATTTGGAAATAAAGGGGGGGGGATGCCTTTTTTGAGCGGTTCATTTTTTCTTGAAGTTTGAAAAACGAAAACAGACGAGGATAAAACCGTTGCTCAGCCAAATATTCCTCAAGCTCTGATGTGCCCTCCGGCATGTCCGTCAATAGCCGATGGATCTTTGTGCGCTCCACTATCGGGAGCTGCATGACCAGCTCCATGATGCTCTCCGCTGTGTGTTTTTGTTGTTCCATGCCTCCCTCAATAACAAAAATTTCAGTCTTTTATCACACAAGGTCGAAATAATATCAGAAGGCAGATGGTAACGAAAAAACAATATTCTAATATTAATCGATAAGGGTTTATTATATCCTTTTTACCTGTTGATTGGCAACGATTTTCTATTAAAAAAACAAGGAGGAAGATATATTAAAATTCCTTGGATAGATGAGGCATAACCCCCGTTTAGTATATGAATATATTACAATTGCAAGTTAGACCATAGCGTTTTGGATACGAAAGTATGCTATGCTGGATGATACTCCTCAAAGCTCCTGTCGTCGTAGAAGAAGACGATCCTGACAATTTTCTTATCCCCTTGAGAATTCAATATTCGCTCGCGTTTCGGGCGCTCGGGCGCAGGACGCGATTCTGCGTTTCGGGCACGTCCACGCGAAACTGTCGCCTTGATGGGCGCAGGAACATCCTCTGCAACCGTCTCAACGATAGGCTCGGGTTCTGGCTCGACATCTGGCTCAACAACGGTTTCCGCTGCCGGAGCAGGCTCTTCGTCAAAGACATCGAAAAGGTTCGTCTGGCGCAATTCCACGTTCGACAACGCAGGAGCGGAAACATCCGCCGACTCGACAGCTGGAGCAGACTCCTCCGTCTTTAACATCTGGCCCATCCCCATGACCAACCATTCCGAACTGATCTCCGGAAATGCCGTCACAATCTTTTTTACAATGTCCAAACTGGGCTGATTGCGTCCGTTCAAAATATGCGTTAGTCCGGATGGATTTATACCTATTTTTTCGGCAAATCCAGTTTTTGACAATTGTGAATAATTCAACAACTCGACAATTCTATTCACCATAACTCTATATTTTATATTTGTAAAACAACGAATAAGCCAATGTTTCCAACCCCTCTGTTTTTGGAATCGCAAAAATACTATTTAATTTACAATATTAAACACTTGTTTATATTTATTCATAAATGTTTACAACATAATTATCTAAAACATTAGAATGGCATTATAATTATCTGTAATACAATCATATATTAAATACAAATTGAGCAATAAGCGTATTGTTAATAAAATCAATCGTTTTTTGTAGCCAACAACTATAGATAAATATTGTAACTATATTGGGAAATAGATAGATATGGGTTATAAATATCCATAACAACAACCATTGACCAGTCATTACGAAAGACAGGGCGTGCCTACCGGTATTTATCAGCATTTATCAACCTGTGGTGTGGTTCGTGTTGGAACTCGCTTGTTTTTACATTTGTATTTATTTGATTTTTGTAAATAGTGGATATGGTGTTTTACAAATGTGTGTGCAGGGTGATAAAAATCATATCTCTTCCAGAATTGAAAATTTTAAATCGTTTTCAGTGTCCTTTGGGAAATTAAAAAATAAACGAAAGATGTCCTCGCCCGCCCTATCAGGTATAACCATCTGCCAATTTTTTTTCATAAATCCACAGGGATGCGATTTGTAATTTTCATTATCTTTGCCACCATATTTTTATTACTATAATAATCACAAAAAGCGACAGATATGAAACCTAAAATCGTTATTGGAAACTGGAAAATGAACAAAGGCTTTGAAGAGGCCGAAGATTTGATTTCTGACATTGAGGAGAAGTTGCAGGACTACAATTTTGAAACTGAAGTTGTATTGTGTCCTCCTATGCTTTACGCAGAACTGGTCACAGACCATGCCAGTCAGGAAGGCAGTCAGTTCTATGCAGGCGTTCAGAATGTCAGTGAATATGACAATGGTGCCTACACTGGGGAAGTCTCTGCGGAAATGTTAGCTGGAATGGACGTATCCTTTTGCATTGTTGGTCACTCTGAAAGAAGAAAATACTTTGGAGAGACGGATGAGATCGTACTGGCCAAGATGTTGCAGCTATTAAAATACGACATTGTGCCGGTGATGTGTTGTGGGGAAACTTTGGAAGAGCGCAAGGCAGGCAAGCATTTTGAGATTGTGCAGAAGCAGATTGAGAATACGATTTACAAATTGGAACCCAAGCAGTTAGACTCCACCATGATCGCATACGAGCCTATTTGGGCCATCGGCACGGGCGAGACGGCCACGCCCGCACAGGCACAGGAAATGCTCTCCTTCATCCGTTCTCTTATTGAGAAAAAGTTCGGCACCGAGATGGCCGTCAATACCTATATACTATATGGTGGCAGTTGCAATGGTAAAAACGCGCTCGAGCTCTTCAGTCAGCCTGACGTGGACGGTGGACTCATCGGCGGAGCCTCATTAAAGGCTGACGAATTCATGAAAATCATAGAGGCTGGTGAAACCGTCATCAAGGAAAACTGAGCAGGCGCAGGTTGTGTGCCCGCAGGCGCGTAGAATAATTAACACCGAACACAGACAAGCACGGATTACACAGATTCAAATGTAAGATTATGAGCAGATTTCTGAACTTTTGGCTGCTTTTGGCCTTTCTTATATCATTCGGCAACCTCTATGCCCAAGAGGATGAGGATCCCTGTGTACAGAAAATGGACAAGGAAAGTGAAAAGTTGTACAAGAAAGCTCGCGATTATCATAAGAATGGCAAGAAGGAGGATGCATATGTTCTTTACGAAGAGATCTTGGATGCGCATCCAGAGTACTTGGAGGTAAACTACTACTATGCTTTGGGGCTTTACAATCCCTTGGAGGCCAACAACTATCATTCGCAGCGGAAAGACAAGTCGGATGTAACCAAGGCATTGGCAGCCTTCAACCGCATGTACGACGTGTGTCCCTTCTACAAGGTGCACTGTAATCTGTATGCGGCGCGTTTGGCCTACTTCAACGAGATATTCCCCGATGCCATCAAGTTTGCCTCTGTCATTGTGGAAAACCCTGACCTCTTCTTGGCACCCAAGGACACGGCAAAGCTCAGCGAGGCAAAGCTGATTATCCGCAAAGCCCGCTTCTACGACAACATATTGAATCATCCCGTCCCGTTCGATCCCAAGCCCGTGGCGGGTATCAGCACCCAGTATGACGAGTACTTGGGCACTCTCTCGCCTGATGGCGCCTATTTTTACTTTACCCGTCGCAGGGAGGTCCCTGTGCAGCATACTTTTGGTTCTGGTGATGGTGAGACGGAAAGACGGGAGTTTTTCTCCCGGAGCGTCGTGAAGAATGGACAATTCCAGACAGGGGAGCCCCTCCCCGACCCTTTCAACCACTCTAAGAGCGAGGGCAGCCCCACCATTAATATTACCAACGACCTGCTCATCTTCACCCGTCTGATGCCCACCAATGACACCCGAGGAAATGTGTATCAAAACTTTGACCTCTACTATTCCGAGCGTATCGGTGATGAGTGGTCTGAACCTAAGAGTCTGGGCAGCAACATCAACAGCCCAAACACTTGGGAGTCGCAGGCCTCTTTAAGCTCTGACGGAAAGGTCCTCTTCTTTGCCTCTGACCGTCCCGGTGGCTTTGGGGGCTCCGACATCTGGTATTCCGAGCGTAATAGCGACGGTTCCTGGCGGAAGCCCGTGAATCTCGGCCCGAAAATCAACACCGCAGGCAATGAACGTTCCCCGTTCTTGCATACCGACAGCAAAACCCTATACTTTTCCTCCTCCGGATTCGATGGCATTGGCGGTCAAGACATCTTCTTCTCCAAACTTGATGCCAAAGGTAAGTGGAGCGACCCCGTCAATATCGGATATCCCATCAATACGGAAAATGACGAGGTGGACTTCTTTGTCAGCTTGGACGGTACTACGGGCTACTTTTCCTCCAACCAGTATGAAAATCATGATTGGAATATCTACGAGTTTGAGTTGTATGAAGATGCTCGCCCACACAAAATGCTCATTGTCAAGGGTGAGGTAACCGCCGATGATGACGAGTTGGAGAATGCCGTTGTGGAGTTGCGCGACACCGCCGCTAATGTGGTGGCTACTGGCGTGGTGAGCCACAACAACAAGCAGTACGCCGTTGCTGCCGAAGTGCCCCAGGAGGATACCGCTCCCCTGATTGTGACCGTCAAAAAGGAAGGCCACTCTTACGATGCACAGGTAATCACCCCTGAACAGATCAAAAGCTCTCCTATTATCACCAAAGATGCTGAAATCAAGTCCATTGAAACTGGCAAAGTGTGTGATTTGAAAGACATCTACTTTGAAACCAATTCTTACAATCTGACCCATGCCTCGCAGATGATCGTGAATCTTTTTGTGGAGTTCCTGCGTGACAATCCCACCGTGAAAGTCGAGATTCAGGGGCATACCGACGACATCGGCAACGACAAGGACAACCAGATACTTTCTGAGCGCCGTGCCAAGGCGGTATACGATATCGTGCTCAGCAAGGGCGTGGATGCCAGTCGCCTCCGCTACAAGGGCTATGGAGAGTCGCAACCCATTGCCGACAACAGCACGGCAGCCGGACGTGCCAAGAACCGTAGAACCGTTTTCCTAATCTATGACAAATAACATCTATTTTCTGGGTATCGGGGGTATCGGCATGAGTGCTCTTGCCCAGTATTACATGTTGCGCGGTGCTACCGTGCATGGCTATGATTTGACGCCCTCCCCTATCACAGAACGTCTTTCCAAGATGGGGGCGTTCATCCATTATGAGGAGGACTGCACGAAGATCCCCACCCATGTGGACATGGTCATTGTTACCCCGGCGGTGCCGAAGAGCCATGCCGAATACCAATATTTCCTTTCCAAAGGAGTTCGTTTGTGGAAGCGATCTGAGGTATTGGGGCTGCTGACGGAAGATCATCTCACCCTTGCGGTGGCGGGCACGCACGGCAAAACGACCACTACCTCCATGGTGGCCCACCTACTCTCGCCCGAGGTGCCGGTAGCGGGCTTCATCGGCGGCATAGCCAAAAATTTTGGCAGCAACTTCGTCTATGATAACCAGCCACAACGGGCGGTGGTAGAGGCTGACGAGTACGACCGCTCCTTTCTGACACTCCATCCTGCCGCCGCGGTCATCACCTCCATGGATGCCGACCATCTCGACATCTACGGCACCCGGGAGAATCTCATCGAGGCATTCGGACAGTTTGGGATACAGAGCCGCCATCTCATCGTGGAACACTCCATTGCCCATCTGCTGACCCATCCCGACAAGGTGACCTACGGGTTCCAGCCAGAGGCCGACTTTTATGCATACAACGTGGATGTGAAGCCTAACCTACTGACCTTCGACTTACGGATGCCGGATGGTGAGTGGAAAGCCTTGAGGTTGCGGGCCAATGGGCTTTACAATGTGCTGAACGCCACGGCGGCCATCGCGGCGGTGCGGCATACCGACCATGTGCCAGAGGCTATTGTTCGGAACAAGCTGGCCACCTTTTCCGGGGTCAAGCGTCGTTTCGAGTATGTCGTGGAACGTCCCAACTTCATCTACATTGACGATTACGCGCACCATCCGCAGGAGATCAACTCGGTGTTGACGGCGGTGCGGAAGCTCTATCCGGAACGTCGGCTGACCTGCATCTTCCAGCCGCACCTCTACAGTCGCACCCGCGATTTCGGGCCCGAGTTTGCCAAGGTCTTGTCGCAGGCCGACAGGGTCATCCTGTTGCCCATCTACCCGGCGCGGGAGTTACCCATGGAGGGTGTCACTTCCGAATGGCTGTTGGGCATGGTCACGCAGCCTGACAAGCTGTTATTGGAGAAGTCGGAGCTCATCCCCTACTTGCGTGAGCACCCGCAGGAGTTGCTGCTGACGGTGGGCGCCGGCGACATCGACCGGTTAGTGCCGGCGATTGGGGAGTTGTAGTTGTCGGTTTTTTGATTGAATGCGCTATCGTCCGCCCAGCGCACCATGAAACACCTCTGTTCAGCCCGATATGAACGGCCTCTTCCCGTAGGCCAGCGGCCTGTATGGGTGGGTAGAACAATGCGGGAGGCGCGCACCATCCCAGAAACCCGCAGGGGGTATTGCTTAGTAGCGATGGACAATCAGTGGTTCAATGCTCAACCCTTGCCTCTAGTTCGGCGATACGTTCCTTCAGTCGCTCAATTTCCTCGTTGTATTCCCGCTTGACGGTATGCTTGAGTTTCACCATCGCCAAGTTCAGCTCGAAGGAGGTCTCCCTGCTCTGCACTGGCATCATGTCGTTCAACAGCTCGTCCACCAGCTGGCTTCCGCGCCGCAACAGCGACTCCTGTCCGGTCTTGTCGTTTTCGTGTCGAGGAATCTCCGCCATTACATGGGACAGTTCCCTGAGTTTGGCATACGCCTCTACAATAGCGATGGTTGTCTCCACAGCCTTGTGGCTCTTCAGGATAGTGGCCAGCATGTAGAGACCTTTCTCTGTGAAGGCCTTGGGTAACACGGTAGAATGTTTTTGTCTTTCGAACCGGTCAAAATTTTTGACCGGTTCATCTCTTGCAGTCGAAAATTTCGACCGCAAATAGTCAACCTCTTGATTGTCAAGCTGAAATATATATCCGTCAGGAAATTTCTGCGGATTGTTTTTTACTGCTTGATTGATTTCTTTAGTTTGGACCCCATACAATTCCGCCACATCAGCGTCTATAATCACCTGTTGTCCACGCAGGGCAATGATTTTGTTCTCTACTTCAACAATATTGGTCATCAGTAGTAGATTTTGATTAGTTAATAATTTTACAACAAAAATACAACAAATAACCATAGTTGTCAAATCTTTTGTATTAACAATTTATTATTGACTATCAACCGTATCGCCGTTTCACCCACTCCTCCAAAAATAATGCGAGATCTCCTGCCACATACCTCTAACCCCACACTGTGCCCCACTTGCTTGTATAGGGTTAATAAGATGGTGTTTCTCCGAAACATTTCTCTATACGCTGATTCTTCTCGCCCACTCGCAGTGCAGTCTGGGGTGTGGCGGAGCCTCCTTGGTATGAAAGTGGTGGAAAATGGTGATTCCCTTATCCGAAAAAATACTATCTTTGCATTTTTTAAAATTCAAAAAACATGCAAACACGTATCGCCATCTTGGGATATGGCAACATAGGAAAAGCTGTGGAACAGGCTGTACTGGCCGCCGACGACATGCAACTGGCCGGCATCTATCATCATCATGACAATATAGACGACATTGACGCCGATGTGGTGGCGCTATGTACCCCCACTCGTCAGGTGCCCGACTATGCCGCACAATTATTGCGTCGGGGCATCTCCACCGTTGACAGTTTCGACATACACGGGCAAATTTACGACCTGCGGCAGGCATTGACTCCTATCGCATGCGAACATCAGTCTGTCAGCATCATCGCCGCAGGCTGGGACCCCGGTTCCGACTCGGTGGTGCGCGCCCTCCTGCAGGCCATTGCCCCCAAGGGCATCACCTACACCAACTTCGGTCCGGGCCGCAGCATGGGCCACACCGTGGCCGCCAAGACCATCCCCGGCATCAAGGATGCCCTCTCCATGACCATCCCCTTAGGCACTGGCATCCACCGCCGCATGGTCTATGTGGAATTGGAAGATAATGCCGACTTTGCCACGGTAGAGAATAATCTGTTGGCCGACGACTACTTTGCCCATGACGAAACCCATGTCATTCCCGTGCCCTCTATCGATGCGCTCAACAATGTGGCCCATGGTGTCAACCTCGTACGCGATGGCGTGAGCGGCTGCACCCACAACCAACGCTTCGAGTTCAACATGGCCATCAACAACCCCGCCCTCACCGGACAGGTGCTCGTGGCCTGCGCCCGTGCGGCCGTCCGGATGCGCGCCGAACAACGCCACGGCGCCTTCACCATGATCGAGATCCCGCCCATCTGCCTGCTGTCAGGCGACGAGGAACAACTCATCCGTTCATTGGTATGATATGCCTTATCCACAACCATCTTTAGAAAAACATACTATAATTCCATTTTAACAATAAGTTGTATGGACAACATGGTTTTATTATATCCTCCCAAGAAGCTTAAGCCAAGACCAAACTCGAAAGAGGTTGATGCCTTGATTTTGGCAGCCACACTCAATTTTATCCCCAAGGAAGATATGTCCATCGAACATCTTGAATTGTTGAATGATATTATGGATATTCGAAAACACTATGGTTTCACCACCGACTTGCGCAATCTGGATAGGGAATTTGCCTCGATAGAACTGAACTATTCTGAAATGTTCAAGAACATGCACACTCCTCCAGAGAACATCAAGTTTTTATTTAAAAGTCGTTACCATATACATATATAACACGGCAAATATATTCTTCGATAATTGTCATTATTAACATTTAAACAAACAATATGAAAGATCTGAAAAAAGAACTTGAAGCTGTCGGCATCACAGGGCCGATTGAGATTTACCACAACCTGTCATACGATGACCTGTATGCTCACGAAACCAACCCTGCCCTTACCGGCTACGAGAAGGCCTACCTGACCAAATCGGGCGCGCTCTCTGTTGACACGGGCATTTTCACCGGTCGATCTCCAAAAGACAAATATATTGTCATGGATGAGAACACCAAAGAGAATGTATGGTGGGCTGGTCGCAACAAAAAAGGCTCCGACAACAAACCCATAGACCACAAAACATGGGAGCACTTCAAGACATTATGTCAGAAGCAGCTCTCCGGCAAGAAGGTCTATGTGATGGATGGCTACTGTGGCGCCAACGAGAACTCCCGCATGAAGGTGCGCTTCGTCTCTGAGGTGGCTTGGCAAGCCCACTTTGTGAAGAATATGTTCATCCGTCCCACAGACGAAGAGTTGGAGGACTTCACCCCCGACTTCATCGTGCTGAATGCCGGCAAGACCACCAATCCTCAATGGAAGGAGATGGGCCTCAACAGCGAGGTCTTCGTGGCCTTCAACCTGACCGAGCGCATGGCCTTGATTGGTGGCACTTGGTATGGTGGCGAGATGAAGAAGGGTATTTTCTCCGTCATGAACTACTTCCTCCCGCTCAACGGCATGGCCGCTATGCACTGCTCCGCCAACGAGGGCAAGGCTGGCGACACCGCCATCTTCTTCGGCCTCTCCGGGACCGGCAAGACCACACTCTCTACCGATCCGAACAGAGCCTTGATTGGCGACGACGAGCATGGCTGGGACGACAACGGCATCTTCAACTTCGAGGGTGGCTGCTACGCCAAGTGCATCAACTTGAGTGAGGAGAAAGAACCCGATATTTTCCATGCTATCAAGCGCGACGCCTTGTTGGAAAACCTGGTGGTGGACGCAGAGGGCAACATCGACTTCAACTCTGCCGCCAAGACGGAGAACACGCGGGTCTCCTACCCCATCTATCACATCGACAACATCGTGAAGCCCATTTCCCGAGGCACGCACCCCAGCAAGATCATCTTCTTGTCTGCCGATGCCTTTGGGGTATTGCCTCCGGTGGCTGTGTTAAACCGTGAGCAGACGATGTACTACTATCTGAGCGGCTACACCGCCAAACTGGCTGGCACCGAGCGTGGCATCGTCACCCCGCAGCCGACCTTCTCCTCCTGCTTCGGCGCAGCCTTCCTGCTGTTGCACCCGACCAAATATGCCGAGGAACTGGCCAAGAAGTTGGACGAACACAACGCCACAGCCTATTTAGTCAACACAGGCTGGATCGGCGGCGGCTATGGCGTGGGAGAACGCATCTCCCTCAAGGCCACCAGAGCCATCATCACCGCCATCCTCAACGGCGAACTGCTGGATTGCGAGACAGAAATCGCCAAACCGTTTAATCTGCACATTCCCAAACATGTGACTGGCGTGGATGACAACATCCTGAATCCGGAAAACAGTTGGGCCGACAAGGCAGCCTACGCCGAAAACGCCAAACAACTGGCCGCTGCCTTCATCAAAAACTTCGAAAATTTCAGCGATACCGAACAAGGCAAAGCCCTCATCCCGTTCGGACCGCAATTGTAATAACAGATCATTTTCAATCCAAGAGGGTGGGAACGCCTATGCCCACCCTCTTTTTTAATATTTCACAGCATCATGAGCATCATTTACGCCTTTCAGAATGCCTTCGAGCGGAAAATAGAGAAACAATGGGATAAAATCTATGTCCTCGTTGACATTCACGACACGATTTTCAAGGCTTGCTACGAACAAACAGAATGCTATGTCTATTTCCCAAATGCTAAAGAAGCCTTGCAAGTGCTCACGCGTCGTCACGACACCTGCCTAATCCTGTGGTCAAGTTGTTATCCGGAAAAACTGGACACCTATCTGGAAAAATTTGAACATGACGGTATCCATTTCGACTATGTTAACCGGACCAAGGTCGCCACGATCGAGTATGACCCCAACCGCTCCGCCCGCATCGCGCTGCTGCACTACGCCGATGGCGAGAAGCGCTACATCCTGCATCCCAAGGGCCTGCATGTGATTGGAAAGAGGTATTGACAGCATGTCAGGACTTCTAACTTTTCCTTCAACTATATTTTACAAGTTCAACGTTTCCAAGAACTAATCAATGGCCCTTGCGCTGTTTTATCCAAGATGGGGACGATCATTCCCTCATCAGTCAGCATAGTATGGGGAAACAGGCGAATAGCATCTTCCAGAATATAAAGATCATTGTGATAACGAGACGAATAATGTCCGAGCAATAGTTGTCCGGCCTGGCATTTTTCGGCAAACATCGCTGCTTCCAAGGAGGTAGAGTGATCATATTGAACAGCAAGTTTTTGGTCGGCACCAGCATAGGTGGAGTCGTGATAAAGCAGATCGACACCATGCAGTAATTCAGCATATTCCATTATAGGGCGGGTATCTGAGAGATAAGCATAGCTACGGGTTGGAGTGGGCGGCGTGGTCAGGCAGGCATTGGGAATCACTTGTCCGTCGGCGGTGGTAAAGTCGCCCCCTTGCTGGATGTGTTTGATCTGGCTACGGGGAATGTTGTACTGCTTAATGCAGTCGGCAATAATATGGCGGTTTCCAGGTTTTTCCTCAAAGAGGAAGCCATAACAAGGGATTCGATGCTGCAAAGGAAGAGCCGTTATGTCAAAATGTTCATCTGACAGGATGCGGATGGGCTTCTGGCTGTCTATCGGATGCAACAGGATTCCAAAAGCGGCATGGGGGATAAAGAAATCGATCTGGGCTTGGAGAATCGGCACCAGTTCAGCTGGAAGATAGAGGTTCATATTCCGATTCCGGCCGTTGAGCGACAAGGAGGAGAGAAAACCAATCAGTCCGAGGCAGTGATCTCCATGGGCATGGCTAATGAAGATGTTCTCCAGTTGTCCCTCATGGAAACCATAGCGTTGGAATTGTCGTTGGGCACCTTCCCCGCAGTCTATCATGTACAATGTGCCCGACCGTTTGACGACTTGCGAAGAGGTATAATGTCGCAGGGTTGGCTTCGCGCTGCCGCATCCCAATATAGTAATGTCGAAATCAACCATTTGTGTAATTTTTTTGTTTTGGTGGCAAAGATAGCATTTTTTGGGGGATGCTCGGAGAGAGACATGAAAATAGCAAAAGATTTAATCGGTAAGAAGTCTTAATCCTTATTTTATTGGAAGATGCTCGGAGAGAACAAGTAACGCTTTACTCTATCAGGTTCCTCCTAACGTCTTAATCCTTATTTTATTGGAAGATGCTCGGAGAGTCGCTAACGAAAACAACAGTGTACGGCTGACTATCTCGTCTTAATCCTTATTTTATTGGAAGATGCTCGGAGAGAATTAATTTTATGATCAATGATAGTTTGTATAATCAGTCTTAATCCTTATTTTATTGGAAGATGCTCGGAGAGCATCGATCGAATCGTCGCCGAGGTATCACAGGCAGAGTCTTAATCCTTATTTTATTGGAAGATGCTCGGAGAGAACTCGGAACGATGACTCGTTCAAAGTCTGGGAAAGGGTCTTAATCCTTATTTTATTGGAAGATGCTCGGAGAGTTTATAATAATCAACTGCACAAAATATGAATATGGAGTCTTAATCCTTATTTTATTGGAAGATGCTCGGAGAGGCTGGCCAAGCGACAGACTACATCAGTAGCCGGGTCTTAATCCTTATTTTATTGGAAGATGCTCGGAGAGCCCGCAAGTAGGAGACATTATTCGTCGAAACCCGCGTCTTAATCCTTATTTTATTGGAAGATGCTCGGAGAGATCAATATGGTACAAGCAATGAATCATTTTGCATCCAGTCTTAATCCTTATTTTATTGGAAGATGCTCGGAGAGCAAAACGGAAATGATATGATTATTGAAAAAATAATGGGTCTTAATCCTTATTTTATTGGAAGATGCTCGGAGAGAGGAAAGGAGGTGACCAATGGATAAATTAATGAGACGTCTTAATCCTTATTTTATTGGAAGATGCTCGGAGAGTCCGTCCGGACTATACGTTTTCCTCCCAAGAGATTGGGTCTTAATGCTTATTTTATTGGAAGATGCTCGGAGAGACGAATTTGATGTGTTTTGCTCCACGTTGGAGCAAAAGTCTTAATCCTTATTTTATTGGAAGATGCTCGGAGAGGCTCCACGAGATTACGAGTGGGCTTGGACGGAGGATGGTCTTAATCCTTATTTTATTGGAAGATGCTCGGAGAGAGGAAATGAGTACTTTTCAACGACTCTCCTCTGGAAGTCTTAATCCTTATTTTATTGGAAGATGCTCGGAGAGTTCCACTACGTGGAGTGGAGCGGGTTGGTGTGTGACCTAGTCTTAATCCTTATTTTATTGGAAGATGCTCGGAGAGTATGTTGTAGGTATATTTCCTGCAATTATTTCAAAAGTCTTAATCCTTATTTTATTGGAAGATGCTCGGAGAGTTTGGTTCCTACGCTGTAGGATTTACATTTAGTTACGTCTTAATCCTTATTTTATTGGAAGATGCTCGGAGAGACAAAATGGTATGTATGAGGATACTGTATTTAGCAGTCTTAATCCTTATTTTATTGGAAGATGCTCGGAGAGGGGATAAGAGAGTATCCTCTTTAATAGAGGATGGGTCTTAATCCTTATTTTATTGGAAGATGCTCGGAGAGAGATTATATACATCAAGAAAATCCAAAAAACTTTCGTCTTAATCCTTATTTTATTGGAAGATGCTCGGAGAGTCTACTATGTAGAAAGTAACTCCGGCGTCTGGGTCTTGTCTTAATCCTTATTTTATTGGAAGATGCTCGGAGAGCGGAAATACTTTCTACTATGTAGAAAGTAACTCCGGGTCTTAATCCTTATTTTATTGGAAGATGCTCGGAGAGTCGAGGCTCTCATTGAGAATGAGAAACTCAAATTACAGTCTTAATCCTTATTTTATTGGAAGATGCTCGGAGAGTTGTAATGCTAAATGACAGTCAGAATTGTATCCTGTCTTAATCCTTATTTTATTGGAAGATGCTCGGAGAGTACACCAATCACCGCTTTCCCTGACAGGGTGTCGGCAGTCTTAATCCTTATTTTATTGGAAGATGCTCGGAGAGGCAACGTGGTTGACCCCGATCGCTCAATTATTAGAGGTCTTAATCCTTATTTTATTGGAAGATGCTCGGAGAGAGCTTGTCGAGATGTTGAAACAGCAAATTGCTATGGTCTTAATCCTTATTTTATTGGAAGATGCTCGGAGAGCCTGCTACACCGACTGTAACGGGAATATCGCAATGGGTCTTAATCCTTATTTTATTGGAAGATGCTCGGAGAGATATTATTTCACCTAAATATTTAAAAATGAAAAAAGTCTTAATCCTTATTTTATTGGAAGATGCTCGGAGAGGGAGGAAGATTTAACAATGAGGGTCACAAGACCCTGTCTTAATCCTTATTTTATTGGAAGATGCTCGGAGAGAAAATCAATGGCAAACATTGATTCTGGCCTTAGAGGTCTTAATCCTTATTTTATTGGAAGATGCTCGGAGAGAGTCCAAAGTGGAACCAGCAAGGCCGGGAGGACTTGTCTTAATCCTTATTTTATTGGAAGATGCTCGGAGAGCGATCGAAAATCTCTCGCAGTGGAGAGAGAGGAGTAAGTCTTAATCCTTATTTTATTGGAAGATGCTCGGAGAGATAACTGCGTTGGCTTCGATGCAGCAGACCACCGGAGTCTTAATCCTTATTTTATTGGAAGATGCTCGGAGAGAACAGTGCACGTGCATACAGCCATGTATGCAACGGTCTTAATCCTTATTTTATTGGAAGATGCTCGGAGAGACGATTTCTTTCTTTTGTGTGAATCTTTTCTGCAGTCTTAATCCTTATTTTATTGGAAGATGCTCGGAGAGTAGTTGGGAGAGTAACTGAGACTCCACAAAGGGTAGTGTCTTAATCCTTATTTTATTGGAAGATGCTCGGAGAGTTGTTTAAAAGTGTGTAATAAGGGGGAAATTACCCGTCTTAATCCTTATTTTATTGGAAGATGCTCGGAGAGTTGTTTAAAAGTTGTAATAAGGGGGAAATTACCCCCGTCTTAATCCTTATTTTATTGGAAGATGCTCGGAGAGACCCTTTAAGCGAGCCAATA
>CALDIA010000013.1 GCA_937901455.1 uncultured Bacteroidales bacterium
CCTCAAGGCATCAGTCCTCTTACATAATTCTTTAAGTTGGTCTTGGGTAATCATATTAATGTTGTTTTTGCGCTGCAAAGGTAGGGAAAAGTTTTGGATTAGTATGTCAGTCCGAACATCCACAATGGAATTCGGTTGGCGAAGCCGACTTCCGTCTCGTCAATGGCAAGGAAACTGTCGGGGACGTCCTTGATTTGGTCGAAAGTCTTGCTCTTGCCGCCCACCTCGAACAAATAGCGGTCGTTCACCAAGAAATCGCCCTTTTGGGGTGTCTTGACATCGTGGCCGACCGTCATCTGGCTATGGAAAAACGTCTCACGCTCGTTGCCGACTTCCACCTTCGGACACAATGCGTGCATGAGGTTCGTGTTGTTGAGGAAAATCTTGTCGGGCTTGAAAAGGTACTTGTAACTCTTTGTCTTTGCGCTAAGTAGCGATAGGATTTGTGCCTTGTCCAAGGAATAAAGCATCCTCAGCCCCAGCTCGTTGTTGGTGGAAAGCTGGTTCCAAAGTTCCGACATGTTAGGTTCGAAGGGTACGCGTTCACTGATGATCATCAGCAGTTTCTTCACCTTTTGGAGGGTCTCGAACGATACACGCTCCACGGCAGGCAGGTCGTTGTCGATGACTAAGGAGACGATTTCGCGAAGATACACATGGAAATCGTCGCCAACGTCGTGATAGAAAGGATAGTAGCCGTGCTCCAAATAGGCCTCAAACAGGGGTGCGACCTTCATCTGCTTGGTCACTTGCATGGCTATTTTCACATGGTCGCGCAACAGCGTCTCGACGGGGACGACTTGCATCTGTAACACGTTTTCGAATGCAAGGAACTCACGAAACGAGAGGCCGTACAGCATGTAGGGAGTCTGCCGGCGCGAGAGGTCGACTTTGGCATTGTCCATGGCGAGCAACGAACTGCTGGTGAACACGATACTCATTTCGGGGTAGCTGTCGTAGATGTTCTTCAGCGTTTCCGACCACATCTTGTAGCGATGCACCTCGTCTAAGTAGAGCCGCTTGATGCCATGACGATAGGCCCAGTCCACAAGGTCGATTAGGCTGTGGGTGGCAAACCAAAGGTCGTCCAACGAGGCATAAAGCGTCTGGTCGATGTCGTCATGGTTTTCGAGGATGTGCTGGAGCAGCAGCGTGGTCTTCCCCACACCCCGTGCGCCCTTGATGCCGATCATTCGGGCGTTCCAGTTGATTTTGTCGTACAAGTAACGCTTGAAGTCGAGATTGATTTGGGCAATCTTGCGGTGATAGTTGTCGTAAAGCGGCTGGATTTCAGAATCTTCCATGATTATTTGTCTATTGTTTACGCTGCAAAAATACGAATTTTATGGTTTAAACCACAAAAATAGCGATATTTTTATAGTTTCAACTGTAAAAAAGTGCTGAATTTTTATAGTCCAAACTGTAAAAATGGAGAAATCTTCTCGCCATTCGATCGGCGCATTCAATGATGATGAGGAAACGAATCTCGAACTCAAGTTCCAAAACGAAGATTTTTTATCGATTTGGAAAGCGAGTTTTAATGCAGATGGAGTTTGCCATTCATAGGATTTGCCCTTTTCTTGCAGCAGAAACACCCCGACTTGGACGAGAACAAAATAAAACGGATAAATAAAAACAATTTCAATGTGACGGTTGGCGAGTTTTTGATGTGGCAGTTGGCGAGAATGTGGCGGTGGTTTTGTCGTAGGCAATGGTGGAGACTTGAAAGATTATCTGTAAAACACCACCCAATTCGTGCAATAGGGATGCTGATAAGGGAAGATGTCAACGGCGTTGCCGTCCTCATCCCTATACCATGAATGGTTCCAGCCAGACCCCATGTCCAAGTACAGAGCCTCCTTCACACCGTAGGCGATAAGCTGTTTTTTGAACGTCCCGAAGGCCATCTGCATTTTGCAATCGATAACGCAGAGCCTTCCATCCACCTCGCACAAGGCGCGGAATTGGTTCACGTTACCATCCTTTCTGATGGTCTCGCACAGATTTCCTTGGTGTATCATCATCTCCTGCCCAAAGCCCATGCCGTTGTGCTTGGCCGCGCTGTCCAACTCGTATGAGTACTCCTTCCAGAGAAACTTCCATTGGTTCTCGTACCAAACGAAAGCCCCCGTGTTTCTCGTGCAACGGTAGCCCCGAAACCGCTCTCCCGATGACACATGGTCGCCAGCGATGTTGGTGTGTTTGAACTCCGTGAGGCATTCACCTGTAAACGCAGCCTCGCAACAGAGTACAACGCTTGTGTCTGTCAGTTTGTCGGGCATTTGGCCCGTCACCAAGTCGATGCGGCTGAAGTTGGGGTAATAGACGGTGAGACTGTCGGTATCATCGATGGCGATGTTGGGCGTTGCCTCAACGGTTACGGGTTGAGCATCTGTTATTAAACGGTTTGCGCATGAATAGAGCGTTGTTGTAAAAAACAACAATAATAATAAAAGTGTTTTGTTCATTTTATTGAGTTTGTTATGGTTTGTCAATCCCCCAATCATTCCAGACAATAGTTGACTCCACCTTTTTCTCCAACGAGTTGTTCAGTAGGCAAAACAAGTCCCTATTGATAACTTTTTCCAATTCATCGATAGTACATGCACAAAGTGAAAGGTCTTGTTTTTCTTTGCTGTTCTTCGTCATAAAAGCGATAGCGGAATATGTGCCATTGACGGGTATCATCAAAGCCTTATAATAGTAATCAGGAACCATTACATTGGTGGCCCCTATGGTGCCGTTTTGATAGGTGGTATAAATGGGACCGCAACATACATAAATCCTTCCGTACTTTTGGGCCCATTTCCTAACCTTGTTCTCCAAACTCTGCCAAACGCCTTGATTCAGTTCTTGTGTTTGCGGACAGATGTTGGTGTAATAAAAGCTTTCCGACATCGCTGTCGAGTCCCATTTCATGTCTCCCGCTGGCGCCAAATGACCTCTGTGCCAACCGGTTCCTTTATAATCAGAATGTTCAGCTTGTATGTCTTGAACATTAGGGTCGCGTCTGAAATCGTTTGACCTCGGCCAAAGGCCGCTTGCCTCTTCTGCCGTCAATTCATAGGCCACCCAATCAGAGGCGTGAGTATAGGAATTGTAACACAAAGTATATCCTTTGTGATAGACCACATTGTCGTATTTGTTTATCGAGGGGCACTCCATTAATGTGGTGTTGCTATGACAAGCAACACCAAACAGAAATGGAATAAGGCAAAATACCAACAAATGCTTTGGTTTCATTTGAATTGAATCGTGTTATTAGAGTAATTAATGCTGATGTTGCCAAAGCGGGCCAATGCCGATTGCCCCAACAATAATGGCGCTTCTATATTATCCACCACAGAGGCTTTTACGTTATACAAAACAGCATCACCGATTTGAACGGTTTTTAGATTGATGATGGTGCCAACGGATATGTCGCCATTTGCCACTTGGTAGTATGCTTCTCCCAAGATGTCTTCTTCCGTCAGTTTTCCTTGCTTAATGAGAAATATGGCCTCCAAGCTGGAAATGGTGATATCGGAGGCTCCAGTGTCGAATATGACATCCATTTCCAGACCATTGATCTTAACTGGAATGTAATACACACCTCCTATTTGCTTCATGTATATGGTTTGTCCCGACGAGGGATGTCGATAACTGCCTCCGCCATTGCTCCTGCTTGTACCATTTGAATGTGCGATTTCATCCCTGCCTGACGGGGAGCAGCTTCTGCAACTTGACAATGGAAATACCATGAGCGACAACAAGAATAATGACAAGAAAGTTCTAATACTTTTCATGGGTTATTGCTTTCGTTCGATTTGTTGTATAAAACTTTAGGAATAATCTGGATAACAATTCTCTTGTTGTTATCTTCATCTGCATCTCTTGATTCGCCATTAAAACCACTGCCGCAAATTAGCACCTCAACATTCTTTTTCCTCAAATTTATCCCCATTTTTCTCCATCGTTCATATATAGTTAGCGCCCTTTGGTAGCTAAGTTCATAACCGTATTGGCTGTCTTCAGGTGTAGATTGGGGAGATAGGTTGCTTTTAGCGCAGTTACCTTCAATGATTAAAAGGTATTTCATATTAGTGTCAAGCGTTTGTATAAATGCCTCTATTTTTTTTCCTGCCTCATCAACAATGGAAATGTCAAAGTCGGGATGAAAATCAGTGGTTCTTTCTTTAAAAATGGTTATTCCACGGAGTTGCTCATAATAATACTTTTCACCAATCTGATCAAAATCCCCGCTTTCAACCAGACTTTCAAACTGCTTATCCAAATTTAGTAGTCGGTCTTTTTCTTGGCTGCTAATCAACAAGGAATCACGAGTGTTTTGCAACACTGCTGTGGCATGTTTCAAATCTCTTTGCTTAACCTTCAAATATCCCACCGTTACCACAAACAGTACAAGCATGATGAAGAACAAGCTTGTCATCAAATCGGAATAACTCACCCAAAAAATATGGTTGTTTTGTTTCATGGCTCGTCTTGTTTTTTATGGGCGTTTCTGTTTTTCTTTTTCTTGCCGAACAATCTCTTTATCCAGCTTCTAAAACCGCCATCATCATTATTACGACGCAATTTGCCCGTATTGTTCTCTATCTTCTCCAATCGTTCACCTAACTTATCAATAGCCAACAAAATCTGCCTGTTTTGTTCCTCGGTTTTGGATTTTAAGGTAGTAATGGGCGAAACCATAGATTGCACCTGCTCGGCATGTATCTGGCTGATAGTCTCAATGTTGGCAATTCCATCCAACTTGTCGCTGATACCGTCCAAGTTATCAAGTTTTTCGAGTCGTTTGAACTCCGGAAGATTGTTGTGATATGCATTAGAAAGTGCTTCGACATGATACCTTGTTATCTCTTGCAATCGTTCACCAACTTGTGTGAAAATCTCCGTAATCCGAGAGTCAAATGCATTGGAGCCATCAGAAAGCGTTTGAATCCTCGCATTCATTTCTCTGTCAAGTTGTTGCACGGCTTGGTTGAAATGGCTGTCGGCGGCATTGATGGCTTCGAGCGATTGTTGGCCTATGTTTTCCACACCTCTGAGATGAGTAGATAGGAATTGGAACAATTGTTGGGACTCGGTAAAGGTGTTTTTCACCTCTTGGGCCAAATCCTCTATGTTCTGCGTCTTGCTTGCGAAACCGGATAGCCTTTCTGAGATTTCACTCATCAAGCCCAGATAATTCGAGAATTCCCTGTATGATTCCATGTTGGCATCCACTTTGTCAAACAAATCGGCAAGTACCTTGGTGACTTTTGCTGGTTTAAACTCCTGTATTTCAGTAAGGATGTGTTCTTGCCGCCTTGTACTTTCGTTGATTTTCCTTGCAATTTCAGCATTAGTATTAGCTAACGTAGTAAGTTCCGATATGGAACGACCAACATTTCTGGAGAATTGGTCGATGCACTCTCGGATGCCCACCAAGGTGTTGTCTTCTGTAGGAAGAAGTAAATTGCTTTGCAGGAAATTCAGCTTGCTGTTCTTGCTATTGTTGACATTATTCCTTGCCTTTTTGTAGATCCAAGTCGATAGCAAGGTTGTCCATAAAAGACCGAACAAACTGGCAATCATCGCTATTTTGACTCCATTGATTAGTTTGTCGATTTCGCCCAAAGAATCTTCATTTTGATTGGAAGCGTTGTTCAACTCTTCTTTGGGGTATTCTGCAACATTTGTTATTGTGTCGGCGTTTGAGACTTGTACCTCTGCTGCATCTTTCGGATTGTTTTGTTCGGCTCCGCCGCTTATTCTTCCCATTGAGAACAGCCCCATGATTATGCCAACCATCGTGGCCGCCAAACCCAAATACAAGGGCGTGGGGATGAGATGCTGAATCTCTTCGTCTCTTGACGAGGATTCGCGTTCTATTATGTTTTCAATGATGCTGAAGTTGACCGAACTTCCCCAGTTGTTTTCGATATAGGAATTGATGCTGTCAACTGCGCCTTGTAAAGGTGTGTCGTCCACCACTTTGTCTTTTCCATCATAGACGACTACTTGGGGGACTGATAATTCATCATTGTTTTTAATGCCTAACGTATTTGAAAACAATTTCTTATATGCTCGTATTTTCTTGCAAATTAGACAGAAAACGATTATTTGTAAGATTACAATCAATCCAATAACAATAGATTCTATAATTTGAAAGTTCATTTCTACTCTATTTTAATTTTGATTTTCTTTCCATTATTGACATTCCATCTCTCTCCTTGCAGAATCACATAGCCGGATTCAACCATGTGTACACGGCTTTCAGTTGGTTTGCTTTCCAATACTTCACACACTGGATACAGGCAATCGGTTTTGAAGCCGCCTAACAGCCGGGAATAATCTCGCTTGTCTAACAGTTCCAATTTGCCTTGAGGATCTTTTGGATTTGATATGATTTTGTAAAAGCATTCATCACTGTTTTGTTTTTTCGCATGACTTCTGTCAAATTCTCCATTGGAATTGGGGCTTGAATAGTATTCAATGGTTGCTTCTGCAATTTCTTGTTCAACACTATTCGTGTCAGGTTGGTGTGGGTTTTCATGTGGAGTCTCCTCCGTCATTGGTGATTCTGGAACTGCATCAGACGCATTTTGAGGTGCGTCCGCATTACACACGCCATCTTGTCTTGAACTTCTAAGAGCCTCCAATTCTGATTCCAGTTTTTGGCACTTTTCTTTAGAACATCTTTCCCGATCCTTGCTGTCGCTATACTTAGACTTCAATTCTTTGTAATTCGATTTCAATTCGTCGTAATCCAATTGTATTCTTCTTATGTAAAAAGCAGCCGCAATTATGAGGACAAAGAGTATCAAACAACACGGAATAAGCGGCGCATGGTTCTTCTGCATCCACCCTAAAGCGAACAAGCCCAATTCAAGAACGGCAATTACCAATAGTAATACAGCTGCTATGATGTTAGATACTTTCTCCATATCCAATCTCAAGTTAATGCGTTCCCCAAATCATTTAGCATTGACACAAACGGCATGAAGAAGAACGTTTCTTCAATCTTGTCGTTAGGATTCCTATGATGCGACTCGATGCCTTGCTGAATATGGTCTACAAGATGTTTTTCACGAATCTTCTCAAACACTTTGTAACTTGGATCGTCTATTCCGAACAAATCCGTAAGGTTATGTGTCTTTTTGTAGAAGTCAAGAATGGCATAGAACTCCTTAATTGACTTTACAACTTGTTCGTAAACTGTGTTACCCGCATCATTATAACAAGGAAGCTTTACAGGAATGTTGGCATTCAACGCTTGTCCCCAGCCGTCAGATTGTCCACCAATCCAATACAGTTTTTGTGCTTGATTGAAGGTGACATTAGCACTGTTTCTGAAAGCTCCTTTGCAAGTGACTTTCTTGGGGTCTGAATCCAAGGCCACATTGACAGTGCCATTCTGAGAATGAAGAACTTCGTTCAAAATGAAGTTGAAGAAATCTCCTATGACATTCAAATTCGGACTGCTATCCAAAACCCTTAGGCTTTTCGATGCGTTTCCACTGAAAATGATATTGTCGGGCTTGGATGGGTTGTCGCAAAGGCTCATCAGTTTCGCTGCATAGTAAACAATGGCGCCATAAAACAACAAGAAAGGCATTTTTAGCGTTTTATGTTGCTGTAATTTGCTGACATAATTGAAGTTCAAGTTGGTATTGCTTTCCAACGAGAATAGGAAGTTGCTGAAGTTTGAGGAAGAACGTGTTTGTTTTATCACCTGAAGAATGTCTTTGAGGTTTTGGTCTCCCTGAATGCATTGTTCGACATCGTTCAAGAAGGCTTTGTAGTAACCATTGTTCCCGATGTCTCTTTGGAAACGCTCATCATCAAAGCCATCTCCGTAGATGGCATTTCCGGCAAAACGGAACGAAGAAATGAAATCGGGAGTATTGGCTGCGTTGTCGAACAATGCAATGTCTGACGAGCCTCCTCCAATGTCAATAGACAAACTTTTTCCTGGATTGGCAGCCCTGTAATAGAGATATGGCGCAACGCTTTCAGGAATGTCATCCAAATTGTTTGGATCTGCCGTGTTGAACACATGGGCAAAAGCATTTGTCCAAGCGTTCTTGAAGATGTTCAGTTCAAAAGTGTCCATGCTGATTGGGTAAAACCAAGTGATTTTTGCATTGGCAGGATTGCAATCCATCGCAATGGTTTTATACAGTACCAAATAGAGCAAAGATTCGATGTACTTTTCCACAAGGACTTTGTCTTTGGCTTGGTTGTAGTTGCTCCATTTCAAATTAGGCTGCGACTGATAGTTTGGGTTTTGCGACTTCTTTTCGAAAAGCATAAACGGGTTGACATCCATGAACGTGTCCAGTTGGTTTGTGAAATTTGTGGTCATGTTGTAGGCTACTGCCGTTCTGAAAGGGAATTCGTGTTGGTTGTTGGCGTTGACCGTGTATGGAACGGTTCTTGGGAACAACTCGCTGTCAAACAACCTATCCACTGCGTCCTGACGACCAGTTCCAGTGCCTCCAGCCATTAAAGAACGCCACAAAGCATTATTTGGGCTAATCTCCAGCCCACATTCCGCATTAATCCCAATCTTATATTCGATATGCGTGTTGGTTGTACCAAAATCAATGGCGAATGCTATGGGCTGGTTGCCATTATGCACTGGCATCTTGGGTATCACAAAACCATTCGCGCCAACACCATCAACGGAAACTTGTATTGCATCAAAGGTTGGAACGCGATAAAATACGCTTTTCACATCGTTTTGGTTTCCGGCCATTCTAACCCTTGACGAAGAAGATAATGCCTTTCCTTGATTGAAACACTGAATATCAATGTTGTGTGTTTTGTTGAATCTATCATCATGAATAGCCACCGTATAATCCAATTGGATATGATCGGTTTTCATAAAGGGCATAATGGCAACATGCACATCCAAATCTTCAATGTCATTCAGCGAATAACGTTTAGCGAAAGTTATAGAGCCGTTCTTAACTGGAACGCTCAAACTGACATCTACACCACCCGCCACCAATGTTGTCAACTGGAGCCTGGCTGCTTGCGGATTGAAATACTCAAAGAACTTTGGCTTCAAAGGAAGAAGATAAGAGTCATCGTTGCCTGTACCAGTTTGATAGTAAGACGAGTCAATCTTGTATGGCAACTTGACAATCTTGTCTTCCAGAAAATCGGTTGCCGACAACCACGGATAAGGCAAACCGCTATTGGGCAGCGTTGAACGAGAAGCGTTTTGGTCAATCACCCAATTCTGATTCCATGGTGTCCCTAAAGCCGTATAATTCCATGCATTATTAAACCTCCCGTCGGGCAGCACAAGTGGAAGAATGCCTTGCGGATTGTAATCAGGATTGATTACAAAATCGCTATTGTTTTGGATGGATAATGGGTCAAACACACGCTCTCTAATGGAGATGCCGCTTGCATTGCATTGGTTACCGGCAACACCTTGTACAAGCGAAGGCGAATACTTGTTGATGTCTGTTGGCTGAATTTGGGCGATGGCGTTTGCCAATGGTCCGGGCAACAAGCCAGGGGCATTCTTTATCCTCAGCATGTAGTTGTTTAAGGCAGGAAACAGGGTCGCAAAATTGGGTTGCGCCTGCAAGGTATACATGTATTGGATAAAGTCAGGGTCGCGTTGGTCAAGTGAGAAATACACATTGTCAAACAAGACGTCATTGGCGCAGTTCAACGGCGGAATGCCTATAAGATTTGCTCGGACATCAGGCGCGGCCATAAACATTGTCATGGGCGAGGTGGCCCCAATCAACTTGTTAGCTTGGGTCATGATGAAGTAGATATCTTGCACTTGAATGAAGTTGAAAAGTGCGCCATTTGAAATCCAAAAAACGCTAAGCGTGTCAGCCAACGCTTTATGGCTTGGATTTCCATCGTTTGATAACCGCTGAAAACCATTCGCCACATTCCATGAAACTATTTGGAAATACTGCTTAAAAGTTTGGAACTCAAAAAAGAGTTGCGCAACATCCAAAGCGTCTGAAACCAATTGATGCATGGCTCTGTCGGCTTGCTTTTCGGTGTCATAATGTAGCGGAATGTTAGCTTGTGACAAATAATCAAATGCCGTTTTCACCAATGCCATTTGCGCGAATGGGCTTGGGATTGAAGTCGCGGCTTCGTCGCCTTTCGAAACAATTGTATTGATGTTATTTGTGGTCAAAGGCTGGCTTTGAAACCATCCGCTGTTGTTTGCGCCGTTATTATGTAGTCTGAAAACTGTTGACATGGTCTTTTTAGATTATATTGTGATAATTACATGCTGATTCTATTGACATTGAAAACATCTTGAAAAGCAACGTCATTTCGTTCACCCTAATATCGGCATTTGTCACCAATCGGGCATTCTCTATGTCAATGCTTTTGCACGAAGGTTTGTGTTTTGGCCGCTTGCCATTCCTGAGCTCAAAAACACTATGTGCTTCAACATTGTTGAAAGGGACGAAAGAAGGTTTGTTGTTTCGCATCTCATTAATCCAACCGTCAAAAGCCGCATTCATTTTTCTAACCAAATCGAAGTCGCTGCTTTGGAAAAAACCTTTGTTGAGTGGTGATTTCTGTCGTTTTGGAACCAATTTCATTTGGTCATTGGCCCAACGACAATCTTTTATGGCTCTATCCAAGCCTTTGTTTAGGTATTGCGTAAACAATCTGAATTTCACCAAAGGTTTGGCCAAAATGTTGGTGTGTATTGGATCTAAATCGTCTAAATTGATGCCTGCGGCCACATTATTGGTTTGCACGCCAAATTCCTTTACAATCGTGTTGGCATTATTCAAAGGATGGTTTTGGCAGAAATCATAAATGGCCAAAGCCCCTGCCAATTCAAGGAAATTGGCATCATTGCATTGAGTACCTGTTCCTTCTGAATATTTTTCAATACTTCTATTGCCTTGATTGCCTATAAAGTAAATCGCATTCACCTGATTGCCGCCAATGATAGTTTGGTTGTAGTAATCAAGGGCAACTTTAGCTTTTTCGTCGAAAGTGCTGGGGTTGACAGTCGAAAAACCTCCAGTGGGTTGCTGTAACGAGAAATAAGGCAAATAAGTGATGTCGCCTATCTCGCAAGGGTTAATGAGTTGTGCGTTAGGGATGTTGGGGTTGTTTCGTAAATTCTTCAGCAATAGCGGGAACCCGGCTGCTCCTGTTCCGCCAAAAATCGAATTGATAATGAAAACGGCATCGCCCTGATTAAAGGTCTGACAAAAATTACGGAAATCTTGGGATTGAATGATTTGGTTCAGCACCACAGCCCCCATATTTGGGTTGCCCTTGAAGCCGACATTTAGGTTGGCTTGTAGGTTGTCAGAAGAATAAAGCAACTTTGTAAAGTTTTGGTCATCGGCTCCATTTGCGGCATTGAACGACATGGCGTTTACATCGATGTATTGACCGAATGTGTTCTGTTGAGTTCTATTAAGGGTCAATTCGAAAAGATTCCGTCCGTTGCCAATCTGCCCCAGCAAATCTCCAACCGATTTGATGTCTTGTTGATAAAAATCATTTGGGTTCTGTATCTTGCCCCTGATGG
The DNA here is from genome assembly GCA_937901455.1 of uncultured Bacteroidales bacterium. Classification (GTDB taxonomy): domain Bacteria; phylum Bacteroidota; class Bacteroidia; order Bacteroidales; family WCHB1-69; genus F23-D06. Next base: position 11,537 of record CALDIA010000013.1, read on the forward strand.
CACAATAGTCTTTCAAGACATCTTTAGTCTGTGTAAGGTTGCCATTACCGCTGTCGGGGTCAATGATGATGGGCACTACAACATCGAAATTGTTGGGCAGTTTCACTCCTGCGGCAAACATCATGGTCATCGCTTTGATGACTCTCGAACCGGTTCCGCCGATTCCAAATACATATAGCTTAGGCATAATCTTTTGTTTTTAGAATGGAATATGAATGTGTAATACGCTTTTCTGTTTGAGGAGCAAGCTCCAAAGGAAGCCAATCACCAAGGAATATGCGCCATTGAGGAAGGCCAATACTACCACAAGTTTCTTGGCAAAATCGGTATAGCCCGTTGAAGGATTGTTCATCGCTTGGATTAAGGCTGGATTATTCGCATTGAACAATGCGGAATAGGTAATGGCGTATGAGACGCCAACGACAATAGCCGCCACCACTACGAGCCAAACGACCCAACCAAATTTTTTCCTATATGGATTTCCCCAAGGAGTCTTGGAGTCCCAATAGAACAAGATGAATAGCAACAAGGGGATGAACAGTAGCGACAATCCGCAAAACAAATATCCATTTCCTTGATAAAGTTCCCTGAAAAGCAAATTGTATTGTTGATCATACAAAAGCCATTCGTAAATCATTGCAAAAAAGTCTTTCATATCGCTTTTAATTAAAGGTTATTTCGAAAACTGCTGGTATTGAATCCGACGCATATTCGTATGCTTCCCTTATGCCTTTGGTTAAGGTTGAAAAGCCGTATGTGGTACATGTGTCAATTGTGTTTTCATTTAGGGCGTTACTTTTGGCAATCCAACTTGGTTCAGTGTTTTTCAGTTTAAGCGTCAGCTTTCCGCGTGGATTGGACTGATTGGTGTTTAGCTTGATTAGGAATGGCCGCTTGTAATTCGATACTCCAGCAGCATTGACTTGGCTTTGAGTTGCAGGTCTTGCCGATAGAAAACCGAAACTGAAATCACAATCATAGTTGCTTGAATCCATAAGATATGCATCGGGATAATGCAAACCGTCAAAATCAACAATCAATGCCAATTCAAGGTTGCCATGATAAGCTCTATGACGAACAAGCACATGTGAATCTTTCTTATCTGGACGAAAATCGCCGACGCTGTTCGCAAAATCAATCTCGAACGGCAATTTGTTGTTTCCAACTTTCACATAGCGAGCATGGTTTCGGTAACCTTTAAGTTTTTTCAAAGTGGCATCTGAGAAATAGTTGTCAATCATATTCGATTCGCCAAATACCCAAATATAATACGGTCTTTTTTTGTTGACTTGGATGCTTCCAGTTCTGGTGGCATAACAATATCTCCCAGTAAATTGCGACGACATCTTCACGATAAGAGTCTGCAAGTCGTCTGTTGAATTACGTAATCGGCGCAGAAATGCAGTTCTTGTTCCAGTGCCTTTTGCTGCCAAAGCCGTCAATTTCCCTGTTCCAATATCATAGATACCATCGCTTACCAAAATGGTGATAGTGCCGTTTGTTGCTTGACTCAATGCCAGATTGAACATTGCATTCAAATCGCTTAGCGAGGTATTTCCAACTTTCATCCCTTGTTTAGTGAGCTTATTCTCAAATGAATTACCAATAGGTGTGGTAACGATAGGATTTGCACCATTGACGAAAAAAATGTTCACTGGAATAGTATCCCATACAAAAGCAGGCAGTTGAGCCATGTCATTCAACGCTTGTACATATTCAGTAATACCATGCACATAACCACCATCAGTTCCTTGTGTTCCACCAATAATACTCCCGGAATTCTCGACATACATTTTAATCAAGGAGGGTTTCCCCTGAACAGCGGGAATAACAGGAGCGGCGGGGAGAGGGGCACTTTGTGTGGCATTGCCATCGCTATTTGCTCCTTCATAGCTCATGCCGGGTGTTTGTATTGGAACATTGATGCCATCCGTATTTGGTGTTTGGTTATTACCATATCTATCTCTTTGATTTGCACATCCGAACAAAGCGATGAGCAAAACTGCAATTAAAATGTGCCTTTTCATTTTGTTTCGTATTATACTCATAGTGTTTTATGTTTTTCCTCATAATGCTCTTCACTCCCTATACCTCACCCTTATCACCCTCTTCTCGTTGTCAATCTCGATTTTTCCCAATCTGCCCAACACGCTTTGGCCGAGGAGGAGCGGGGCGTTCTGGCTTTTCACCACCGAGGCGCGGACGTTGGTGAGTTCGAGGTCGCCTATCTTCACCGATTTCAGGTTGATGACGGTGCCTTCGCTCACGTTGCCGTCGGCGGTGAGATAGTTTTGCTTGCCGACAACATCGAGAGGGGAGAGGTACTTGTTTTTCAGCATGAAGGTGGCCTCCACCATCGACATGGTCACGTCGCTGGCGCCGGTATCGAATACGAAATGCAACGGCAAGCCGTTGACGATGCATTGCACCTCTGTGACGCCACGTGTCTTGGTGAAAGGTATCTCCACCTCGATGTCATCCCTCATCGGCGGGGCGGCTTCCCCTGTCGGTTGCACCTTTGCCCGGTATTCGGCCACCATGTCCTTGAAGGCCTGCGTGTCGCGTATGTTGTCGAGGTCGTCGTCAAGCCCGATGTGTGCGAAGCTGTTATAGCCTTTCTCGAAAGCCGTCTTCAGGTAGCCCAAGGCCTTGTCGGTCTCGCCCATCAACGAATAGAGGCAGGCCGCGTTGTAGTAAACGCCGTTATTGTCGGGGAACGAGTCGATGATGCGTTGGTTGTACTCGACGGCTTTTGCTCTTTCTCCTAACGCCAAATAAGCATATTGCGCACACGAACCCATCGAAGGAACCGTGTCTTTCGCCACGACGCTCCTATAATCGTCCATGGCGTTTTTCACCAAACCCTTCTTCGTGTACATGTCGCCACGGCCAGAATACGAATAGAAATAATCGGGGTTGAGTAATATGGCTGTGGAATAGTCCTCGATGGCCTCATCTGTCATGTTGAGATTGTCTTCGAAGAACCCCTTCCGATAATGGAAATAGTAATATTCGGGCGCTTCGGCAATGCAAACATCCATGTCGGCGAGAGCCTCGTCCGTTAATCCGGCGTCGTATTCGTAGTTGGCCTTATACATCTTATAGATTGTCTTTTCCGGCTCCATTTGGATGGCCTGGCCGATATGGTCAATGGCTTGTGCGTAGTCGCCCAACTCAGCGTAACATGAAGCAATTCTGTTATGTACAAGTCCAAAGCTGTTGAGCTCGTTGGACTTTTTGTAACAATCAATGGCCTTGCCGAAGTTTTCGGTTTCTTCATAGACAATGCCCGAACAGTAAGGCCAATAATAGTTGTTGGGTTCTTTCAATTGTTGGATTCTAAGTTTGGAAGTCATGGTTGTTGAGGCTGAATCGGCCATGATGGTGCCTAAAAGGTAAAACGCCTTATCGTTCCCATCGATGCCCAATGCCGTGATGATGTCGTCAGCGGCCTTGTCGTATTGGTCAAGGGCTGCGTATGCTTCAGCCCTGAAAGAATAGCATTGCGAATAGTCTTTGCCATACAGCTTCACAACATGGTCAAACTGTTTGATGGCATCTTCATATTTCTTCTGCGCATTGGCGTTGCGACCTTTCCCCATGTAACCTTGGCTATCGTTGGGATCCAATTCAATCATTTTGTCATAGTCCTTGTCAGACAGGTCATATTTCCCAATTTGGTAGTACAAATCAGCCCTGTCATCATAACAGCGCGAATCATCCGGGCAGAGCCTTATGGCTTTTGTGTAGTTTGCGGCGGCTTCGTCATAATCCTGCAAGTCGGTATAAATGTCGCCTCTGATACGACAAACCATGCAAAGATATTCTTTGTCTTTGGAAGGAATGTTTTTCTGAGCCTTTTCAAGCATGGAGAGAGCGTCGCCATACATTTCGTTGTCGTACAAGATATATCCCATCCAAGCAAAGGCATAGCCATTCTTCGGATTGTCTCGCGTCTCCTTCTCGAAATAATCATAGGCATCGGCCTCTTTGCCTTCACGCAGACACTCAAACCCTCTATTATAATAATAGGTGTCTGGGCGTTTCACGTTTTGTGCAAATAGTTGCA
>CALDIA010000014.1 GCA_937901455.1 uncultured Bacteroidales bacterium
CGGGCTTGGTGCCTTTGCCGTGGATGCGCGACATGACGTAGTGTCGCTGTGCGGGAGTGAGGCGGTCGGGCATGGTCACTTGTTTTTGTTGAGGATAATCAAGGCGGCGATGACGCCCGGCACCCAACCGATGCAGTGGAGCAGGAACACGAGGAGCATCGAGCCGCAGCCACGGTCGATGACCGCCAGCGGCGGAAAGATGATGGCTAAGATGACTTGGAGGCAGGACATGGGAAATAACTATTCTATGAATATATCAGTATATGGTTTGAACGAAAACAACCTATTGCGGCTTTGTCCAGTAGATTCTACAAGAAAGCCGTCCTTGCATAGTAGTTTTACAATGTCGTTTGCGGCTTTGTATGAGATTCCACAGATATGTGCAGCGTCATCCACTGTTATAACTGGATTCTGAAGCAATTGATGTGCAAGTATTATTGCATTTGTGCTGCGACGGCCATAATGAGTCCGAATATGGTTTTCTGTCTCTTCTTTGAAATGTATAATTCTTGTAAGCGTTTGTACTGCAAGTGTTGTTGTTTGTTCAACACCTACAAGGAAATATTTTATCCAGTGAGACATATCGTTGTTTACCCTTACCGAATTGAGGTTGTCATAGTATAAATCTTTCCTTTTTTCGAAGTAGGTGGACAAATATAGCAGTGGTTTGTCAAGGATTTTTTCTTGAACTAGATAAAGTGTGATGAGTAGTCGGCCTATACGTCCATTGCCGTCAAGGAAGGGATGAATGGTTTCGAATTGATAATGTGCAATAGCGATTTTTACCAAATCTGGAACATTTACATTTGGGTTATTCAGAAACTTTTCAAGATCCCCCATAAGGTCTCCTACGAGTTGGTGATGAGGTGGAATGAAACGGGCATCTGCGATGGCATTGCCGCCAATCCAGTTTTGGCTGGTACGATATTCTCCTGGCATTTTGTGCTCTCCGCGAACACTATTGAGCAAGATTTTATGCGTAGAACGAATAAGCCGAGACGAGATCGGTAGTTTGTCAAGGTTCCCGATGGCGTCGTTGATGGCATCGACGTAGTTGCGTACTTCCTGCCAATCGTTCCGACGTTCCTCTCGCACTTCCGACCGTGGCAAAAGGGCCTCGTCCATGTGGGTCTGCGTACCTTCAATACGGCTTGATAGCACGGCTTCTTTTGTGACGTGTAATTGGATGAACAGGTCTATATTGGGTACCAAACGAGAGTACGAGTTGAGTTCTCCAAGTCGAAGAGAGGCCTTTTCCAAGAGTCTGCTTATAGCTGGATCATTCCACGTCCATTCGTCATTAATCATTGAGGGCACGAAATATTTGTAACCCGCTCCTTGTTCGTAATGTCCCGATTGATAGTTTTCTAAGGCAATCATTGTTTATGGTATTGTTTGGCGCAAAAATACGATTTTTATTTTACTTTATGGCATAAAAAGTAAAATATAAACCGCTTTTATTTTACTTTCCGCGTTAAAAGTAAAATAACAGATTGCGTTATTTTACTTTTTGGTCGGATTCATGGTTGGATTTTCCGTCGGCGAAAAGATGATGGATAGGATGACTTGGAGGCAGGACATGGTGTGTTGTGATTTGGATGGCAAAGGTAAGCAAAATTTCGTAAAGTGCCAACCTTTAAGCCAGCTTCCTGTATTCCAGCAATTGCTCGCCCGTCAGAAAAATGGGTGTTCCTGTTTCTTCGGCAGGATTTGCTTCGCTCCAGTCGGCAATAACGTTTGCCACATCTAACGAGCCTATCGTGACTTCCTCGTCGAAGACATAGCAGAAATAGCTCCCTTCAGGATGAGGATACCATGCTTGCCGCATCCTTTCCTCTGTCATTGTGGCGTGATGATGGACGTGGAACACGCGATATTGGTTCCGATTGTTATTGTCATACAAAACAACGAACTTTACATCCATGCCTTTCAGCAAAGAAGGCGATATGGCACCTGCCCTGTTCGGGCCTTTCCGAGTCTTCAACCTTAGGTTATAAAGGTTTGTCCCTTTATCGTTCTTGCCCAAGATCCAATCCAATTGTTCTTGCGTATTATAGCACCCAATCAGAAAATGCTTGTCAAGATAGCGTTCGATATGGTGCATGGTAAGCAAGGATGACGCAATGGGTGCAGGGGCGACTTGTTTCACCTTGGCAAGCAACTCCGCCGGATTGTCACCCAAATGGTATTTGTCCGTGTAATGGAACCCCGGCTCCAACAAGGCCAACACCAAGTCGTTTTCCTCTTCATATCTTGAATCTGAATCCAAGGCCAACGCATAATATTGTTGTGCCCGCTCGTTTTCGCAACGGATGTTATAGACCTTGCCGAGGAGTTGCTGGAAGTTTTCCTTGAAAAACGCTTCGGCGTTCACGCCCTCGCGGGCTGTCATGGTGTAGAAAGTGTATTTCTGTTGGAGCGCTTCCTTGATGCGTTCCCTGAATTGCTTGCGGACAGAAGATTTCCAAGCGGCCTTCTCATACTCCTTGTCGCGGGCGTAGAGCGACAGGACATGGAGGAAGTTCACGTCATAATGCGAAAGAAGTAGCGTGTCGCGGTCGAACAAGCGGTTCTCGAACTGTCGGGTGAACTTCACCTCGCCAAGCGGACGCAATTTCTCGTTGTAGTTGAGGTCTTCGTCGAGGTCGGCACTGATGAAGAAGTTCGGGGTGATTTCGTAGCCTTCGGTAACGGGGTCGCGATAGACGAAATAGTCTTCGCCCTCTTTGTAGGTCTTCCCGTCTTCGCCCAACAACATGCGCAGGTTGAGGTGGATGATGTTTTTGGCGTAGGTGTATTGCTTGTATTCCGACAATTCGTCAACGCTGCGGTGCATCTTATAGTATTTGCTGTCGCCGATATAGTAAATGCGCCTTTGTTCTTCAGAGGCTTGCATGAGCGACGACAAGGCGGTGTCTTTATAAAGGTGATCGACAACCTTTCCATCCTTTTGCGATTTCAATCCCTGTGGAATGTCTTCTTCGGGCGTGCCGATGAGTTCGTCAATCATGGCCTCGAACACGATGTTGAAGTTTTGGACCAGCAGGTACTGCCGTTGGTCGGTGGCTATGGCAATCGCTTTGGTATAGTCGAAAAAGGCATAACAAAGCGTCCAGAGTTCCAAAGCCTTGTCGGAGAAATATTTGTACTTGATTTGCAACAGCCGCCGACAGCCCAAGCTTTCCTGATATTGCTTGAACTGACTTTCGGAAAGCAAGTTGAAGTTGTAGTCGATGTGGATGCTGAAACCGTAGTGCTGGCGCAAATATTCCAAGATGGAATAGTAGATGACCAACAGCTCCTCGTCGAAGTTGGCCATTTTCTTCTTGTTGACGGGGTTCAGATAGACCGGAGAGCCGTCCTGCACGTAGGCTTGGCTGTGGCTGATGGTGCGCGTCCAGTTGATCTTGTTGTAGCCCGAGTGGATGTTCTTGATGGTGAACAGCAGGAAGTCGCGGTTTTCGTTGTTGAATTGGATGAGTGCGAGCAAAATGTCCAAGTATGTGTCGGGAACGCTTTTCTTTCCATGTCCCGCTATTTGCACCTGCCGCCACTTGATGATCCTGCTTTGCGGGAACTGGCTCTTATAGACGTTGATGGCGCGATAGATCCATACCGACAAATGAAAAAGGAACTCCTTGTGTTCGGTGCTGACGTTGTTCAGCCAATACGAATTGTCAAGCAAATCCTCGGGACGATACTGTCCAAACACCTTTTCCGTCTTGTCGCCGTCGGCACTCTCTTGCAGCACCACCTTTGGAAGGCAGAAAACCGTGTCGTGAAGATAGGGGTTGTAGTAGTAGCCCACATAATTCACCCGTTGGCGACCTTCAAGGTTTTCAAGGTCGGCCACTAAGCCACGCAGTGCCGCACGCGCGTCGGCGGTGTCGGGATACGGATATTCTTCGACGACGACTTTCATGACAAACGGTTATTCCCTTTTGATGTTGTTCCTTGCGAGCGATAATGTCCTTCAAGGTTGTTCCGTCTCGTTTGTTTCGGTCGGTGTCGGTTCCGGCCCCACAAACTTGTCGAGTATGGCGGCGACCACGCTTTCCTCCACCTTGCCGCTTTCGTTGTAGCTTTTTTGTTGCCCTCCCAAAGAACCGTGGCTTGGTAGCCGAAAACTCGTAATAGGTCATTTTGTCGCCGTCGTTGCTTTTCTTGAAGGCGTCGTCCTTGATTTGGTAGTCTTTGAGAGCGTCGCCATACACATAGAACAGCACCTTGCTGACAAATTGGTCGGCGGCGACGACGTTGTCCGCCTTGTCGGGCTTGGCGAAGAAATAGCCGAGTTTCTTGTCTTCCGAAGAGGTGGCTTCGCCG
>CALDIA010000015.1 GCA_937901455.1 uncultured Bacteroidales bacterium
GGAGGCACACACTCTCAATAACCCCACATGCAATGTGGGGGGGGTGGGGCGAAGAACACCCCTACACAAAACCAGCGTGCCGGAGGCACGCGATTTCACAAACTATAAGAAACGCGCCTGCACCCACTGGGCTATCTGCACCGCATTGGTGGCAGCACCCTTGCGCAAATTATCGGCCACCACCCAGAGGTTCAATGTCTTGGGCTGGCTCTCATCGCGGCGAACACGGCCCACGAAGACCTCATCCTTACCTTCTGCAAAGAGCGGCATGGGATAGACATTATGGGCAGGATCATCCTGTAGTACAAGCCCAGGCATCTCCGACAGAAGACAACGCACCTCATCAAGGTCGAATTCCTCATAGAACTCCACGTTGACGGCTTCGGAGTGACCGCCCGTCACAGGTACGCGCACAACCGTAGCAGTGACTGCAATGCCGGGGTCGCGTAGAATCTTACGGGTCTCATTCAGCAACTTCATCTCTTCCGTAGTATAGCCATTGGTCTCAAAGATGCCACCATGTGGGAAGAGGTTCATGTCGATCTGGTATGGATAGACCTTCTCGCCCGCAATACCAGCACGCTCGTCGCGAAGTTGCTGTACCGCCTTCATACCCGTACCGGTAATTGACTGATAGGTTGACACCACGATACGCTTGATACGATAGCGCTTATGCAATGGGGCCAATGCCATCACCATCTGGATAGTTGAGCAGTTGGGGTTGGCAATAATCTTGTCCTTGGCCGTGAGTACATCGCCATTGATTTCCGGCACCACAAGGGGCTTGTCGGGGTCGCTGCGCCATGCAGAGGAGTTGTCCACCACCACCGTGCCACGCGCTGCAAACAGGGGTGCATATTGCAACGAAGGCCCACTCCCCGCTGAGAATATAGCTATGTCAGGTTCCCGTTCAATAGCCTCCTCCACGGAAACTACCGCGTACTGACGACCAGCAAACACCACCTCCTTGCCCACCGAACGGGCAGATGCCGCAGGGATAAACTCACAATTACCATAACCTCTATCTTCCAGTACTTTACGCATCACACCACCCACTAAACCAGTAGCACCAATTAAAGCAATTTTCATAATTTTTAAGATTTTTTTAAAAAGTTATCAACAATCTATTGACTTTCGAATGCAAATGTACTATTTTTGCAGCACACTCGAAAACTAAAAAATAAAATTATGAACAACAGAATATACATTTTCCGCACGATTATAGGCGTCATCTTCGCAAGCCTGACCCATCATGGATTTTGTCAGACAGAGCGATACAGCATTGTCATCAGCGAAATCATGGCTGATCCCTCTCCAACCGTAGGGCTTCCGAATGCGGAATACATCGAATTGCACAACCGCAGTGGCGACGATTGTCTGCTCATAGGCTACCAACTTCAGATCGGGAACACGATCAAGGCGTTGCCGGTTATCAGTATTGACAGTGGGGGTTACATACTATTGACTGCGGAGAAAAGCAGAGCACTTTTTGAGAACCTGGGCATTGAGGTATATACGCTCTCATCATTATCGATTACGGACGCTGGCCAGAGCATTCTATTATTGGATGCTAACGGTCAGGTCATTCATGGGGTGGCATTCCGAAAGTCGTGGCACGAAGAGGTCATCAAGCAGGACGGTGGATGGTCGTTGGAGCTGGTGGATGTGGACAGGCCGTGCCGGGGTGCGCCGGGCTGGGCCTCGTCGGAGGACCCGACGGGTGGCACGCCCGGTCGGGCCAACTCGCCTCATGCGGCACCTGCCGATGAGGGCGCGCCCATCATTCTGCGGGCCACAATGACCGACAGTGCCTCCTTACGGCTTTACTTCTCAGAGACAATATGGAACACCACAGGCATCCAGCCTGACGATTTCCGCATAGTCCCTGAACTGCCCATACAGCATGTCGCCGAGGTGCCTCCGTTTTTCGAATCCTTGGATCTGCAATTGACGGGCGAGCCCTTTTCAGAAACGACATATCGCGTCTCCATCATAGGCGACTTGGCCGGATGCAGCGGCAACATGGTTGCTTCGGGAGAGGGCATCCTATGGGGAAAGGCACAGGCGCCCTTGCCTGGTGACTTGGTTATCAACGAGGTACTCTCCCACCCCTTCGACGGTAGCGATGCCGACTACATCGAAATCTACAATCCATCGGAAAAGATTGTGGACCTGAGGGATATCATGATTGGAAGTGGGGGCGACACCATGCCCAGAAAGGCGGTGGTGGCGGCCAGTGGGGGCATGCAGCTCCTTCCCGGGCACTTCGCCGTGCTTTGCAAAAATCGAAGGCTAACCATGCTTCAGTACGCGCATCACGACCCTGCGGTGCTGCACCAATGCGACTCGTTGCCAGCCTACGCCAACGCTTCGGGGGTCGTCTTTCTAACCACGCGGGGAATGCAGATCATTGACCGGTTGGCTTACGATGAGCGTATGCACTATAGCCATCTGTCCAGCACCGAGGGGGTCAGTTTGGAACGGCTCTCGGCCGATCAACCGACACAGGATGCAAGCAATTGGCACTCTGCGGCCGAGAGCGCAGGATTCGGCACCCCTGGACTGGAAAACTCCCAGCATGGACGCGACGCACCCGAAGCCGAAGTGGCAGTCATGCCCGATGTCATCTCACCCGACAACGACGGCTTTGAGGATTTCGCGGAGTTCTTCATCCAATTCCCACTACCCGAGCAAAGGCTCACTATCCGCATCTTTGACGAACGAGGAACTATGGTATGCCACTTGGTCAACAACGACCTTTGCGGCACAGAGGCACGATACCGATGGGAGGGACTTGACGACAGCGGACAGCCTGTGCCCACAGGTTTGTACATTGCTGACATCCGCTGGTGGGGCGACAATGGCAGGGGCAAACATACGAGAAAGGTGGTGGGGGTGCGACAATAAATCAGATTTTATTGTACTTTTGCAGCCCTGTATATGAAAGTCACCTTATTAGGCACCGGCACATCGCAGGGGGTTCCTGTAGTAGGCTGTCAATGTGCAGTTTGCCATTCCAGCAACACCAAAGACCACCGGTTGCGCACCGCAGCGTTTGTAGAAGCTGACGGGCTGCATATCCTTTTGGACGCAGGCCCCGACTTGCGCATGCAGTTGCTTCGGGAGGGCATCACAGAGGTGGACGCCATCCTGGTAACCCATGAACACAAGGACCATCTGGCTGGGCTGGACGACATTAGGCCCATCTACTTCATGATGAAGCGACCCATGCAGGTGTATGCCCTGCCCCGCGTACTCAAAGTCATCCGGAAAGACTACGACTATGCCTTCCGGCAGCATCCCTATCCAGGTGTGCCTGCCTTCGTGTTGCATCCCGTTGTGAACGAGCCTTTCCAAGTGGGGAACCTCACCATAGAGCCCATCCACATTCGCCATCTGACGCTACCCATCCTCGGCTTTCGTATCCAAGACATGGCCTACATCACCGATGGCAGTTTCATCGCAGAACGGGAAATGCAGCAATTGAGGGGGCTTAGACTGCTCATCATCAATGCCTTGAGAATCAAGGAGCATTACTCCCACTTCAACTTGTCACAAGCGCTGTCCATCATCCGGCAGCTGGATCCTGAGCGGGCAGTCATCACGCATATATCGCATGAAATGGGCCTTTACGAAGACATCGCCCCCACCCTGCCACTGAACGTTTCGTTGGGCTATGACGGAATGAGCATAGAAATCACAAAAAAAGAGTGCATCATAAAAGAAAAAAATAGTATATTTGCCCCCTGACTTTTTCAAGTGAAAAAAAACAACAAACTAATACATTTTATAAATCTTAAACACATTTAATTATGGCATTTAAAGGAGCTTTAATCATTGACACGGAGAAGTGTAAAGGTTGTGGCGTCTGCATCACCGGATGTCCAAACCAATGTATCGCACTTTCCAAACATGTGAACGCAAAAGGTTACAATTACCTTGAAGTAGTGAAAGAAGACGCTTGCATCGGCTGTGCCAACTGCGCAGTGATCTGTCCTGACGGCGTCATCGAAGTGTATCGTGCGAAAGAGTAAGCCTTTCACTTTACCCAGAATTTAACGAAACAACAATTAACAACAAAACAACTTAGTAAAATGGCAAAAGAATTAAAATTAATGAAGGGTAATCAAGCCATTGCAGAGGCTGCCATCCGCTGTGGTTGCGACGGATATTTCGGATATCCCATCACTCCGCAGAGTGAGGTTTTGGAGCATCTGATGGCTGAGAGACCATATTTAACAACCGGCATGGTTGTTCTTCAAGCCGAGAGTGAATTAGCATCCATCAACATGGTATACGCTGGTGCTGCTGCGGGCAAGCGTGTGATGACCTCCTCTTCTTCCCCTGGCTTTTCCTTGATGCAAGAGGGCCTTTCCTACATCGCAGGCGCCGAGCTGCCCGCTTTGTGCGTGAACGTGGTGCGTGGCGGTCCCGGCTTAGGAACTATTCAACCTTCCCAGTCCGACTATTTCCAGACCACCAAGGGTGGCGGTCATGGCGACTACCGTCTGATCACCCTCGCTCCCGCTTCCGTGCAGGAGATGTACGACTTTGTGGAGTTAGGCTTCGACTTGGCTTTCAAGTACAGAAACCCTGTTGCCATCCTCTCTGACGGTGTGATTGGACAGGTCATGGAAAAAGTCATGGTGGACGATTACAAACCACGCTGGACCAACGAATATATTGAGGAACATTGTCCATGGGCCGCCACGGGTCACCGTTCCACTGGCAAGAAGAGAATCGTCACCTCTTTGGAACTTGAGGCTCTGAAGCAGGAAGCCATCAACGACCGTATTCAGGCCAAGTACAGAAAGTGCGAGGAAGAGGATGCCCGTTACGAGGCCATCCAGTGCGATGATGCCGAATATTTATTCGTCGCTTATGGTTCTGCCGCACGTATTTGTATGAAGACCATCGAACTGGCCCGTGCTGAAGGCATCAAGGTCGGCTTGGTTCGTCCCATCACACTGTGGCCGTTCCCGACCAAAGGTGTTGCCGAGATTGGCGGCCGCGTAAAGAAAATCATGAGTGTGGAAATGAACGCCGGTCAGATGATCGAAGACGTGAAACTGGCAGTGGGCTGCAAGGTTCCTGTGGAGCACTTCGGCCGTTATGGCGGTGTCATTCCAACCCCTGTAGAGATTCTCGATGCTTTGAAAAAAATGGTTAAATAATTTAATGTACTTGAAATTATGACAAGAGAAGATATAATCAAACCCGAAAACTTAGTGTACAGACGTACGCCGGTTCTCACCGACAACGTGATGCACTACTGCCCTGGATGCGGTCATGGTGTGGTTCACAGAATCATCGCCGAAGTAATCGAAGAGATGGGCATTCAAGACAATGTCATCGGCATCTCCCCAGTAGGTTGTTCCGTATTGGCATACAACTATTTTGATGTGGACTTCGTAGAGGCTGCCCACGGTCGTGCACCAGCCTGTGCCTCCGCCATCAAGCGTCTGCGTCCCGAAACCTTCGTGTTCTCCTACCAAGGTGACGGTGACTTGGCATCCATCGGTTGTGCCGAAGTGATGCACGCATGCAACCGTGGCGAAAACATCACGATGATCTTCATCAACAACGGTATCTACGGTATGACAGGCGGACAGATGGCCCCCACCACTTTGGAAGGTATGGAGACCGTGACCTGCCCGTATGGCCGTGACCCAGAGATTATGGGACACACCATGCGCCTCACCGAGATGCTGGCCCAGCTGCCTGGCACCTATTTTGTGACCCGTCAGGCTGTTTACACCCCTGCCCTCGCCAGAAAATGCAAGAAAGCCATCCGCACCGCCTTCGAGAACCAGAAACTCAAAAAGGGCGTCTCCTTCGTAGAGGTAACCTCCAACTGTAACTCCGGCTGGAAAATGACCCCCGTACAAGCCAACAAGTGGATGGAAGAAAACACCCTGAAGTTCTTCCCGCTCGGCGATATGAAGGTGGACGGCAAGTTCGACCCGAAATTCATCGAACGCGTAGGCACATTTGATCAACCCAATGAGACACTCTTCTCATTGAGAAAAAAATAAACCTTAAAAATCACAAAGACATGACAGAAGAAATAATTATAGCAGGCTTCGGCGGTCAAGGTGTACTCTCAATGGGTAAGATCTTAGCATACGCCGGCATCATGCAAGACAAAGAGGTCAGCTGGCTCCCTTCCTATGGTCCTGAAATGCGTGGCGGCACCTCCAACGTGACCGTTATCATCAGCGACGAGCGTATATGCTCCCCCTACCTGAACCAGTTCGACACCGCCATCATCCTGAACCAACAGTCCATGGACAAGTTTGAGTCAGCTGTAAAGCCTGGCGGACTCCTCATCTATGACCCCAACGGTATCACCAACCACCCCACCCGTAAAGACATCAACATCTACCAAGTGGCCGCTGCCGACAAGGCTAACGAACTCGGCATCGCCAAACTGTTCAACATGATTGTCTTGGGCGGCTTCCTGAAGGTTAAACCGCTGGTAACCCCTGAAATGTTGCACAAAGGCTTGGAGAAATCTCTGCCCGAACGTCACCACCACCTCATCCCGAAAAATGAGGAGGCTGTGGAAATCGGCAAAACCATCCTTCAACCCTATCATACCTTATAAATAACCTTAAAGCCCAGGGACTTTCCGCCCCTGGGCTTTATTTTCACATCACTATGAGTTACAAAAGATTATACCTTAGCAGCACCGACAAGAAAATAGCGGGTGTGTGTGGCGGATTAGCCGAATACTTGGATATGGACCCTACCGTAATCCGAATCATCTTCCTCGTAGCACTGCTTTGTGGAACCTTCGGATTCTGGGCTTATCTGATCATCTGGATTGCGGCTCCAAAGGCAGATGAGTTTACATCCAACAACCAACATACCGACGACTATATCAACAGGGAGCCGTAAATCCATAACAAACTCCCCACAACATAGGGGATCCCCCATATCATATCGCGCATGACTCCATTAGGCAGACCACTTTCTGCCTAAGCACCGGAGCCATTTTTTTTGAAGGGGCTATTGCCAACAAGCCTTTCCCATCCATCCGCCAAGATGCTGCCAATCAGCGAACTACATTGACACAAAAACAGACATAGTGCCATCATGTATATATGCACCCTTTTTATGGAACAATGCATGGCCTTATTGGTTTTCCAATGAATAAAAATCTGCAAAAAGGACAAAAACATCCATTTGAAAACTGAAACATTTTTTGTATTTTTGTCGCTTTATTTTAGGTAAAATACTAAATAGTCATTGAATATGAAAAGAGAAGAAGAAAACTATGCGGAGCAGCCTGAGGAGATCAAGTTGCCAGACAACGCCTATCGGGAATTAAAAGATGGTGAGACATATAAGCCTATCTTATTGGGAGACAAAAAGTATCCCGAGTTGAATGCATGGACTATCATATGGGGCATCATCATGGCTGTCATCTTTTCAGCGGCCACGGCCTATTCCGGATTGCGGTTCGGGCAGGTTTTTGAAGCAGCCATACCCATTGCCATCATTGCGGTGGGTGCCTCCACGCTGGCGCGCCGCAAGAGCCCCCTGTCCGAAAATGTGCTGATACAGTCCATAGGAGCCAGCTCGGGTGTCATTGTGGCGGGTGCCATTTTCACGCTTCCGGCCATCTACATTATTAAGGAGACCAACCCAGCGCTCGGCGCTGAAATACAGGTTAACTTTTGGCAGATTTTCCTATCCTCCCTCTTTGGCGGTTTTTTAGGCATCCTTTTCCTGATCCCGTTCCGTAAATATTTTGTTTCAGACATGCATGGCAAATATCCCTTTCCGGAAGCCACTGCCACTACCGAGATTATCGTGTCGGGTGCCAAGGGCGGCAACCAAGCCAAACTGTTGCTTGTCAGCGGCTTGATTGGTGGCTTGTACGACTTCTTGATGACTACCTTCCATTTTTGGGCCGACACCATCTCCTCGCGCATGTGCGCCGCGGGCGAGCGATTAGCCATGAACCACAAGTTTGTCTTTAAGATGAGCGCTGAATCCATATTGCTGGGTACCGGTTATCTGATAGGTCTCAAGTACGCAGCCGTCATCTGCGCTGGGTCCATCCTATCCTGGTGGGTCATTGTGCCACTGCTTGGACAATATGGCATGACCCCCGACATGGTTTCCATGAGCACCCTTGACCCCGAATTCATTTTCTCCAACTATGTGCGCTATATCGGCATCGGCGGCATCGCCATGGCCGGCATCTTAGGCGTCATCAAATCAGCTGGCGTAATCAAGAAGTCGCTGGCAGTAGCCTTCTCCGCTGGCAAACAATCGGGCGCAAAGACGCAGCAGCTCCGTACGCAGCGCGACATTCCGATGAAGATCATTCTCCTGGGATTCTTGGCTATTATCATTCTGATGACCATCTTCTTCTTTTTTGGCGGTATGGAAATGAACCTCACCCAAGTCATTGTTGGCCTTTTAGTGGTATTTCTGTTTGCCTTCCTGTTCACCACGGTGGCCGCCACCGCCATTGCTACCGTAGGCACCAACCCCGTGTCGGGCATGACTATGATGACCCTAATTTTATCCTCATTCATTCTCTCCGCAGTAGGCCTGAAAGGTGGCACGGGCATCATCACCTCCCTTGTAGTGGGTGGCATTGTGTGTTCCGCTCTGGCCATGGCCGGCGGCTTCATCACCGACCTCAAAATCGGTTACTGGATCGGCACCTCTCCATATAAACAAGAGGCTTTCAAGTTTGTGGGCACCCTGGTATCTGCGCTAACCGTTGGTGCCGTGATCATGTTGTTGTCCAAGACATACGGCTATACTGGCGAGGGTGCGCTGGTGGCTCCTCAGGCCAACGCCATGGCAGCCATCATCGAACCTTTGATGTTCGGTGGGCAGACCCCTTGGTTGCTCTACATCATCGGCGCCATCTTAGCCATCCTTCTCGATGTGATCGGCGTGCCGGCATTGGCATTTTCCTTAGGCATGTTCATCCCCTTCCAGCTGAACCTGCCCCTATTAGTGGGCGGATTCCTGGCTTGGTTCATCAAGACCCGCAGCAAAGACGAAGCTCTCAACAAGGCTCGTGGCGAGAAAGGCACACTGTTAGCTTCCGGTTTGCTGGCCGGCGGGGCCATCATGGGTATCATCAGTGCACTCCTCAAATACGCAGGCGTGGAACCCACCTTCATGAACAACTACATCGGCACCCCCACCTACAACATTCTCGCTATCGTGATGTTCGTAGCCCTGTGTGTGTACTTAGTCCTTCATGCTCTGAGTGCCAAAAAGACATCTGAAAACCAAGCATAACCCATTATATCACTCTTAACCCCTTTAAATCATGCATATAGCAGTTGCAGGAAACATCGGTTCCGGAAAAACCACGCTGACAAACATGTTAGCAAAACACTATGGCTGGGACGCCATGTACGAAAGTGTGGACGACAATCCCTATCTGGCCAGCTTCTATCAAGATATGCAACGCTGGTCGTTCAACATACAAATATACTTTCTCAACAGCCGTTTCCGTCAGGTAATCGACATCAGAAAGCGGAAGAAGAGCGTCATTCAAGACCGAACCATCTATGAAGACGCATACATTTTCGCACCAAATCTGCACGACATGGACCTCATGGCCACGCGCGACTTTGAGAATTACCAATCCCTGTTTGAATTGATGAAGCAGTTCCTGATTCCCCCAGATTTGCTCATCTACCTGAAAGCCGACATACCTACCCTGATCACGCAGATTGGCAAGCGCGGACGAGCCTACGAGGACACCATCCGCTATTCGTACTTAGAAAACCTAAACGAACGCTATAACAAGTGGATTGACAATTACAAAGATGGGAAACTGCTGATTGTGGATGTCAACACCACCAAATTTGCCGAAAAGCCTGAGGATTTTGGCAGCATCATTGAGCGTATAGACGGTGAATTGTTCGGATTATTCCAATAGGCGTATGAGATTTGCAGGCATCATACCCGCGCGCTATGCCTCATCGCGTTTCCCAGGGAAGCCTCTGGCACTGATTGACGAAAAGCCCATGTTACAGCATGTTTACGAACATGTACAAGCATCGTCATTGGATTTGGTTGTAGTAGCTACCGACCACCCTTTAATTCAGGAGTGTGTAGATGGCTTCGGAGGCCAGGTCGTGATGACGGCGGCCTCCCATCCGTCAGGTACTGACCGCTGCGGGGAGGCTGCCAGCCTCCTGCAACTTAACGAGGAGGATGTCATCATCAACATTCAAGGCGACGAGCCTGCCATCAGTCCGAAGGAAATTGAACTGATCAAGCAACTCTTTACAGATGAGCAAGTGGACATAGCCACGTTGGTAAAGCCTATTTCTGACCCTACCCTTGTGGAGAACCCCAATTGCGTAAAAGCGGTACTCGCCTATAACCACAAAGTACTTTACTTCAGCAGATATGCCATCCCCTACCGCCGCGACAGCCGCCTTGAGCCCACCACCTATTACCAGCACATCGGCATCTATGCCTACCGGTACAAGATTCTCAAAGAACTTGTACAATTGCCCCCCTCCACGTTGGAGGCCACAGAAAAACTCGAGCAGCTACGATGGCTGCAACATGGTTACAGTATATATGCCGCCGAATGCGACTACCACGGCATCGGCATTGACACGCCCGAGGACCTTGAACGCTACCAAGCACAACACCCAACCCCATAACCAAAGCCCTTATGATACGTTATATCACCAAAGCCCTACAAGAAAACGATTCTATCTATGTCAACGACCTGGGCACCTTCACAAAGCACTATGTCTCGGCCAAGATTGACGGACAAACCTTATATCCTCCGCATTACGAGATTACCCTCGACACGGACATTGACCATGAGGAGATTATCTTCAACCAATTAGTATGCCGGGAAAAGCAGTGTTTGATGACACAAGCCCATGCCGACATTCTGGCGTGGGTGGAGGAACTCAAGAATGCCTTGTCGCACAACAAGAGTATCACCTACGAGGGTTTCGGCACCTTCACGACACATAAGGGGAGTATCTCTTTTGTGAGCGACCACATATCCGATATCAATCAGGAGTTTGAAGGCATGGAGGCCATTCCCCTCGCTGTTGATGCCTCCCAAATTGTCACCCCTGCTGAAGATGCTGAAAAGGTTGAAGAAGCCAGCACCATCCATGAGGAAAAGCATCCCGAAGAAGTTGTCGATACAGAGACAATCCCAGAGCCATATATCGAGCCTGTTGCTGAGATTGAGCCAGTCGTTGAGGCAGAAACAGAGACTGTTGTTGAACCGGGACCAGAACCAGAACCAGAACCGGAGCCCGTCATCATGTATAGCAACATTGTCACAGACAATGACGATGATTCCCATGCTGCAGGTGTTGAAGCCGTGGAAGAGGCGGCTGCCGATATGACAGAAGAGCATATAAAAGAGGTAAGCGGACCAGCACACATCACGGAGTCTGGAAATACAGAAATTACTGAAAATCACGATGATGACATTATTGAGGATGGAATTCTTTCAGAGACATCCAAAACGGAGCAACCCGCCAAGCGCAAACGCAGAATATGGCCTTGGATTCTCATCTTGTTACTACTCCTTGTCGCTGGTGTTTTAGGCTATCTGTTAAAAGACCAACTCGGCAAACTTTTGAAGGAGCTCCCCCGCAAAACGACCATTGAGCAGGCGGACGAATCCGTGGCAGAGGCTGCGGATGCCGCAGTTACCATGCCGGCTGATACCATAGAGGAAATGGCTGAGGACACCATACCTGCGATGTACACACCCGACACCATCCGGATGACGGATGACGGGAAGTACCCGTATATCCGCTTTGAAGAAGGATATTTCTACGTCATAGCCGGCAGTTTTCCCGCAGAGAAAGACGCCGAGACCCATATCCGTCAAACTGGGTTAAGCAAGTACGAGCCCTGCTTGGTTAAGCAGGACGGTGTGCGCAATGCCCGCGTCTGTATTGGCGTATTCCCTTCCGAAGAAGAGGCACAGGCTTTCATCGATAGCATCAACAAGCGTTATTGGATTCTAAAATAACCGTGGTATGAAAAAGCATATTCCCAACACGATTACTTGTCTGAACTTGGTCTGCGGTTGCATCTCCATCATGACATCCTTGAGGGGCAACTTGGACTCAGCGGCGCTATGGATCATCATGGCGGCTATCTTCGACTTCCTGGATGGCATGTCCGCTCGTATCCTCAAAGTCTCCACAGCCATTGGCAAGGAGTTGGACTCATTGGCAGACATTGTGTCTTTCGGGGTGGCGCCATCCATGATTATCTTTGTCTGGCTTAGTCGCTGTTTTTACGAAATGCCCAGTATTTATCATGAGAGTGTGCTTCGCTGGTTGCCTTACACCCTGTTCCTAATTCCCGCCTTGTCGGCAGTGCGGTTAGCGCGTTTCAATATGGATGAACGGCAGCACACCAACTTCATTGGGTTGCCCACGCCTGCCAATGCCCTGTTTTTAGCCTTTATACCCTATGCCGCCGAGAAGGTGCCTTTTTTGAACAATTTTTGGATAGTCTGGATATTCTCGATCGGTTTTGCCTTGCTCTTAGTCAGCAATATAAACATGATATCCTTAAAGTTCACGAGTTTTGAATTCAAGGGGGAGAATATTGTACGATACGTCATCCTGACTTTGGGGATTGTGCTCTTTCTCATTTTCCGCTGGAGTTCTTTCCCCATTATCATCCTCTGTTATCTGCTAATCTGTATCATCTACCACGCAATCATTAAATTCTACAACATATGAAATACAATTCCATAGCTCTTTTTTGCGGATCTTCGCGGGGAGCGAATCCTGACTTTGCCGCTGAGGCGGTCACTTTCGGCCGACGAATGGCCGAATCAGGACTTACTCTCTATTACGGAGGTGGCTGTATCGGCATCATGGGCGTAACGGCAAATGCCGTGCTGGAAAATGGTGGCACCGTCATTGGTGTGGCACCTGATTTTTTCACCGAAGGCCCTGTTTTGGCAGAGAATCTTACGGAGATGATTTACGTAAAGACTATGAGTGAGCGCAAGCAACTTCTGGAAAAGCGGGCCGATGCATTCGTTATCTTTCCTGGCGGTTATGGCACCATGGATGAACTTTTCGAGGTCATCACCGATGCCCAACTCGGCTTTCACAAGAAGCCCATCATCGTATTCAACCCCGATGGTTACTACGACTACCTCAAAGCACTCTTGGCACATTTTGTGGAAGAGGAATTTGTAAGACCTTTCCACCAAGACCTCGTGCTTTTCGCCAACACGATAGAAGAGGTTTTCCAACAGATTGAATCATACGAGAACCCGAACAGCGAGTCGTGGCTCGCCAAGATAAAACATTAACCTATAAAGACACAAATTTATGCAATTCAAGGATGTATTAGTAGATCAGGCAGTAAAGGAGCACTTGCTTCAGCAAGTGAGAAACGGACGGGTTAGCCATGCCCAGTTTTTCCTATGCAGACCCGGCGGGCACGGATTCGCCTTGGCAGTGGCTCTGGCCCAGTATCTATTCTGCGAGCATCCCACCGAGAACGACTCCTGTGGGGAATGCCCCTCTTGCAAGCAGATTGCCAAAATAGAGCATCCTGATCTGCATATCTACTTCCCCAACTGCACCACCAAAACTGTCAAGGACAAACCGGAATGCAAATTTTTCCACAAAGAGTTCAACGAATATGCCATCTCCCACAACTTCTTTCTTGATGCAAACGAATGGTTTGAAGTTTTGGAAGGAGAAAACAAACAGCCCTCCATCAACGTACGCGACACTGGCAGCATCATCGCCCAAAACAGCATCAAAGCCTATATGGGCGGCTATAAGGTGTACATTATCTGGTGCGCTGACCGCATTTATCACGAGGCAGCCCCTCGCCTGCTGAAAACCCTGGAAGAACCCGAAGGCAAGAGTCTATTCATCCTCCTCTCTGACCAACCCGACAAAATTCTGCAAACCATCATGTCCAGAACCCAACTCGTAGTCGTGCCCCCCATGTCGAACGAAATGATTGAGCAGCAACTCATGAAAGAGTACCCGGACCTGACTTCGGAAATGGCTCACAAGATAGCCCTCCACTCTGAGAACAACTACGTTAAGGCACGCAACAGCTACCCCTCAGACGAGCAATACGACAATATGCTGTCCATTTTTCACAAATTCATGGTCAGCGCTGCCTATCTGTCACGCAAGCAACCTTTAGACAAGGTGGACTACGCCGATATCACCAAAATCATTGAGATGATATCCAAACTGTCACGCGAAGAGCAAAAACAACATTTGCTGTATTGGATGGACCTCTCACGCCGGTTTCTGTCCACTAAGGCAAACGAACAATTCATTGACAGAATGTCTGAAGCTGAACAGAAATCTTTTGCCATCTTGAAAAATCTCTTTACTTTAAAATTTGTTTCACAATTGAACAATATATTGGACACGGCCATTCTGCATATCACACGCAATGCCAATGCTTCATTGGTGTACACAGACCTGTACTTCCAGATAGCAACGCTACTCGCACCCGCAAAAAAATAGTTGCTCCTGACCTATCCACGCAATACAAATTGTATCGTGGTTCGACTAGTTTGGCGCATAAGGATGGTACGGCCTTCCGTTACGCGCTGTATAGCTTCCGGTGTGTAATGCCGAATCGTTACAAGCGTGACCTGTTCATTGTATTTTACCTTGTATTTTTTGTGCATTTCATTAACACATAACTGAATGCGATCTCTGTCGGCATCGGTACATACGGAAAAACTCACGGCTGAATTCTGCATCATGTTGATACGAATACGATATTGGGCAAACAAGCCGAAGAGTTCCGACAGATTCTCTTCAGCCACAAAGGAAAAATCACGGGGAAAGATGGTCATCAAGGTTTGATGTTCCTTGACGATATAAGAGGGTATGTCGGTTGACAAAGGGCAGTCGCCAATCATACTACCTTCTTCTTCGGGATGGTAGAACGACTGTACAAAGAGTGGGATATGCTTGTTTTGTAGAGGTTTGAGCGTTTTGGGATGGATTACCGAGGCACCGTAGTAGGACAATTCGATAGCTTCCTGGTAAGGAATGCGGTCTATCTTGACGGCATCGGGGAAACGTTTCGGGTCTGCATTCAGAAGTCCAGGCACATCTTTCCAAATAGTAACCCGCGTGGCATTCAGGATGAAGGCAAAGATGGCGGCAGAGTAGTCAGAGCCTTCACGCCCGAGGGTAACTCGGTGTTGATCTGATGATTGTCCGATGAAGCCTTGTGTAATTACCAGGCCCGATGCTGCAATGGCGGGCGGCACCATTGCCTGCACACGACGGGTGGTTTCCGTCCAATTCACCTTGCCTTCCCGATGAGTGGTGTCTGTAAAGATCATCTCGCAGGCACTCAACCACGTATTACGGATGCCAACTGTGTTCAAATAGTAGGATATTAGCGTAGTGGACAGCAGTTCGCCCATGCTGACAATCTGGTCATACGCAAAATCATAATCACCATTGTAGGGATGTGTGAGCAATTGCTCCAGTTCCGTACGCAACAGGTCCAAGCGTTTTTTACCATTTATATCCTCAGGAAGTAGTTCGTGGAGGATGTCGTAATGATACTGCATCAATTCTTCCACTAATGGGGCAGTTCCCTCTCCAAGGGTATAGGTCTTCAACAGGCGTTCCATAAAGTTCGTCGTCTTGCCCATGGCAGAGATGACCACCAGCAATTCTTCGGGTGAATATGTTTGAAGAATAGAAGCCAGGTTTCGGATTGCCGGGGCATCTTTCACAGATGCGCCTCCAAACTTGAATACTTGCATTATTTCTCGGATTTAATCAATTGTAAAAGTGTTGTGCCAACGATGGAAAGCGACTGTTTATCGACATGTTGAACATTATCATTGGTGGTATGCCATACTGGGTCGAATCCTGTGCCGGAGGCAGCGTCGTAGTGGATAATGTCGATCATGGGAATATGGGCGAGTCGGTTCACATAATAGTGATCATCGGTGATGACGCCACCAGGCTGGTTAATGAAGTATTGGCCATAACCTAAGCCATAAGCGGTGCTCCACACCTTCTGCACCACGGAAGGTGCGTAGTGGGTGGAGAATTGTTCCTGATAGAACATCGGGTTTGGTGTACCCACCATGTCAAGCAGCACACCATAGCGAGCGTTATAACCGGGCACATGGGGTGTGCGGGCCCAATATTGGGAACCCAGTCCCCACCATTCGCCATCAGGGGCGTTGTCGGTCTCGCGAGGACCATAGTCTTCCGCATCATAGAAGACAAAATCCACACCGACAGCTGGCCGTTGTTGTTTAAGCTGACGGGCCACTTCTATCAAGACACCCACTCCGGAGGCTCCGTCATTGGCGCCATCAATGGCATCTGTGCGTCGGGCAGGTAGCGGGTCGTGGTCCGCAAAGGGGCGGGAGTCCCAATGAGAGGCTAACAACACGCGTTCCCCAGAAGCGGGCTGTATGGAACCGATGATGTTCTCGGCAGTGAACTGCTGACCGTCGTAGGTACGCACCATGAACGATTGCACATACACGGTGTCGCAATACTGACGCAGCCGCTCCATTAAGTAATCTCGACAAGCACGATGGGCCTCAGTCCCCAGCACACGCGGGCCAAAGTCGGTCTGCGCCTTCACAAAAGCATACGCCGAGTCACTGTCAAAAGCAGGGCATTCGACCTTCTCCTGGACCGCTCCCTCCGTTGGCTTTTTCTCCTTATTATGGCATCCGTCTAACACACCCATAGACATTGTTACACACATGACAAGCAACAATTGATTCTTTATCTTCATATAATGCATTTTCATTTCTATATCTTTCTTTATTACACTTGTAGAGATGCCACCACAGGGATGACATCTCTACAACAATTGTCAATTCTACAAAAACAGGTACGATTCACTGCCTTACAAGACAGTGATGGAACCTCTAAACATGGTGGCATAGCCATTATAGTCCACCACCTTTAATAAATAATTGTACACGGTATTCACATACAGTTTACCGTTCACACGACCATCCCACTCAAAGTCCTTGTTGGTGGTATAGTACACCATCTCGCCATTACGGTTATAGATGGTAAACTCTATGGACTGTATCAGGTTCTTCTGCGGAAGAGTGAGTACATCATTGAGGCCATTATAGTCGGAAGGGGTGATAGCGGTGGGCAGATTCACGAACGGGGTACAGGCGGGAATTTCGACCGATGCCTCGGCAGTACAGCCGCCCTCATCGACGATTTTCACCTCATAGGTCCCGGGTTCAGTCACCTCAATCATGGAGGTTGTTTGCTCATTGTTCCACTGGTAGGTAACCACATCCACATTTGACACTACGGAAAGTGTAGTAGAGAAATTATCGCAATAGTCTGCACCCACGGCAATCTGAGCGGTAGGTTTCTGTACTGTCAGGGTAACTTCCACCAAGCTATCGCAGCCATTCCAAGAGTCGCCTTGGTAGATAACCATTCGCGTACCCGACTCATGCCAAGTGTAGAGGTCGCCAAATCTGGCTTGGTCGTAGATGACTGGCAGGTTTTCTTCACAAGTGAAAATCGTATCGGTACTATGGCCCTGTTGCAAAGGTTCCAGAGTAATGGTCAATGTTGTATCCTTCGAACAGGTTCTATCTCGGTCCCAAATACGAATCAACACTTGATAATCACCAGATTCTGGATAAGTGTAGAATACCGTGTTATTATTCTGCGCAAAGAGTACCGTGTCGTAACCATTGTTGGCATTGGGCATCAGGTTATACCATTCAATGAATTGCGTTTCTTGATAGACAGTATCCTCCTGTCCTCCGACGGTCGCAGCCGGAGCCCGCAATCTGATGATACTTGAATCTTCAAACAAGACCTTATATTCACAATTCTCAAAAATTTGTTTGTATGAGAAGTTCGGCATCAGATCGTAGAACTTGATGTTGGCCTCATAGATAAAGGGCACACCCGTCATGGAGAGCATCTCACAGCGATAATAAGGATAAATACGAGTTCCATCGGTACGGCTAAGTGTGATGTTTCGGAGACCATCCCATTGGCTACGGAAAGAGGCGCTGGCAGAATCAGAGCCTGCATACCAGTGATAGGTAGAGGGTTGGAATCCATAGGGCAAGGACATCACAATATCATCTTCACCACAAGCATCCACCATAATGGACGCTGGTATCATCTTTGCTGCAAAATATCCGTATGCCCAGTGGTAGCTGGCCTGGCAGGCATGTGCTTTCACGCGGAAGATGACCGTCTGATTATTTCTTGCCTGTTCTGAAAGATTAAATGCCAAAGGGGTATATTGAAACCATTCACACTCCAAAGACGAGTGCGACTCAGGAACAGAACTATGGTACTGAGAGTATGGGCAAGAGTGTATTTGGAACACATTATTCATGGCGTTAGTGCCGTAATAGTCATAGGTAGATGGTGTGGCACGACAATGGGGTATATGGGCATAGGTAGCACAATCAGGAATAGGAACAACCAGAAATTGGGAATAAGGCCAATAATTAGGGTTGTTAGGATTACTCATAGGATTGCCATTCAAATCGGAATAGAAACCCAGTGGAAGCAAATTATAATTCTCGTCCATCACCTCTATATAGAAATAGGGATTTTGGAATACGGCGTGGCACGATTTCTCTTGCGCGAAAGCGAACATCACCAATAGCACGCTGTTATTGGTGTCG
Organism: uncultured Bacteroidales bacterium; assembly: GCA_937901455.1. GTDB lineage: Bacteria > Bacteroidota > Bacteroidia > Bacteroidales > WCHB1-69 > F23-D06. Next base: position 18,671 of record CALDIA010000015.1, read on the forward strand.
GGCTTAAACCAATACTCGATGGATTGACTTTTGGTTCCCTGGCTGTTCGGTCCCCCGATTTGAATCACAGTATCGATACGCATATCTTGAGGCAAGGAATCGTACGGCTGGGTAGGATCCCAGCCACCGTATGGCATCACATAATCCTGAATATAGTTACTGCCGACCTGATAACACATGCAAGCATCGCGTCCATTGGTCACACCACCGCCAGGGGATGCATTCTGACCAACAATCATACGGTGGCTGAAATTTGTGCCATTACTCAATGTCCCGGAAGTAGGATTATTATAAGAATACGTATGCGTTGTCAAGCTCCATGTATAGGAAGAGGACTGACTGGTGGGGTTATGTTGCCATCGCTGATTCGTGCTGTTACACTGAGCCCATCCTGACGCACCATATTTACACTTCACATAATTTGCCGTAAAGGTATTGAAAGTGGGCGGAGTGCCGTTATATGGTATGGGGTTTTGGGCAAAAGTCCACCAAGATAGTGTCAGTAGCATGGAAAGGGCGACAAAGCGTTTCATATGCAATGGTTTTTATGTGTCAATATTAAACAAACAATATAACGGATAGCTCGGGGAATTGTTGCAGTTATCCCGCAAAAAAGTACAATTATTCTGACAATTCAAAATGCTCACGGGCATAATCTTCCGTAATGGTGATATGCTTCATTTTAGAACCTGGAAACTCAAACATTGCATCGGTCATGATTTTCTCCACGATAGAGCGCAATCCGCGGGCGCCAAGCTTCAAGGCACTGGCCTTGTCAACAATGTAGTCAAGCGCCGCCTCATCAAATGAGAGTTTTATTTTATCCATTGCAAAGAGTTTCGTATATTGCTTGATGATGGCGTTCTTAGGCTGGGTCAGAATATTCTTCAGGGCAGTTCTGTCGAGCGGGGCCAGGGCTGTGATGACGGGAAATCGGCCACACAGTTCGGGAATGAGGCCGAAAGATTTGACATCCTGCATAGTGACATGTCTGAGCATATCGTCCTTCTGGATAGAACGGCCCTCCTGGTTATAGCCGATGGTATGTGTATTGATGCGCTCGGCAATAATCTGGTCGATATTGTTGAAAGCGCCGCTGCCGATGAAGAGGATATGCTGGGTGTTCACTTGGATAAATTCCTGTTCGGGATGTTTCCGGCCGCCTTGAGGGGGAACATTGACAATGGAGCCTTCCAGCAGTTTCAGCATGGCTTGTTGCACGCCCTCGCCCGACACATCCCGGGTGATGCTGGGATTCTCGGCTCCCTTACGCGCCAGCTTGTCAATTTCATCAATGAAAACAATGCCGCGCTCTGCTTTGGCCACATCGTAGTCAGCTGCTTGCAGCAAACGGCTCAGGATGCTCTCCACATCTTCACCCACATAGCCAGCCTGCGTGAAGACTGTGGCATCCGCAATACAGAAGGGCACATCCAGCATCTTGGCAATAGTCCTCGCAATAAGCGTCTTGCCCGTACCAGTCTCCCCTATCATCAACACATTCGATTTTTCCACCTCTACATCATCCTTCTCCTTCACTTCTACAGTGGAAAAGAGACGTTTGTAGTGGTTATAGACTGCAACGGAGATGACCTTCTTGGCCTCATCCTGACCAATTACATACTCGTCTAAGCAAGCTTTGATCTCCTTGGGCTTCAGCATTGACTTTTTCAATTTGTCAATGGCGACGACATGCTCATGGTACTGCAATTCCTTGTGAATATTCACAGCAGTTAGAAGACAGTCTTCACAAATGGCTGCATTCAAACCGCCTATGATAAATTGTCCGAAGGGAATCTCACGGCCGCAGAAGCTACATTCCCTCTCTTTCGTCTGTTTCTTTGCCATTATTTACGTTCGTGGGCAAGAACCTTGTCAATAAGTCCATACTCTTGCGCCTCAGAGGCTATCATCCAATGATCACGGTCACAGTCGTTCCATACTTGCTGGTAATCCTTGCCGGTATGATAGGCGATTATTTCGTAGAGTTCCTTTTTGATTTTCTGGATCTCTTGGGCCTCGATTTCGATATCGGAGGCTTGGCCTTGCGCACCGCCCATCGGTTGGTGGATCATGACGCGGGAGTGCGGGAGGGCGAAACGCTTGCCTTTGGCACCGGCGCAGAGCAACACGGCTGCCATGGAGGCTGCCATACCCGTACAGATGGTGGAAACATCAGGCTTCAGGTACTGCATCGTATCGTAGATACCTAAACCGGCATAAACCACACCGCCAGGACTGTTCAAATAGATTTGAATGTCGCGCTCGGGGTCTTGAGACTCGAGGAAGAGCAGCTGCGCTTGAATGATATTTGCCACATCGTCATCGATAGGAACTCCCAAGAAGATGATACGGTCTTTCATCAAGCGGGAGAAAACATCGAGTTGGGTGATGTTCATCGGTCGCTCCTCTATAATGTAAGGGGTGATGTAGTTACGGGTCATCGACACGTAGCGATCCATCTTCAAACTACTGATACCATGCTGTTTCAGAGCATAGTTCCTGAATTCATCTTGTATTCTCATAAAAGTGTTATATATTTGCTAATGTTCTATTTATTTACTTTTCAGTCTTGGTGGTTGTTTTCTTGGTTGTCTTGGCTTTTGGCGTCTTAGCCTTCGGTGCGGGGACTTCTTCTTCGGCGGGTTCCTCAGCCTTCTTGGCAGCAGCTTTCTTTGCACGAGGTTTCTTGGTCGGAGCTGAGGCCGGAGTCTCCTCAGCCTTAGTGATGTAGTTCATAAAAGCCTGGCCGTCGCCTTCCACGATTTCAATGTTGAGTTTGTCGCGCAACTGATTCGTGATTTTCAGGTCAAAAAGCATGTCGTACACCTGCTTAACAGTCTCCTGGTTCTTCATGGCCTCATTCACCATCTCGTCGATACGGGGCTCCATCTCCTTGGAGTAGATGGCACCGAAATAGTTCTCAATGAAGTATTTTCTGAAGTAAGCACGGATATCATCGGCCGTAACGGAGATTTTATTCTCTTCAAATAATTTATTCTCAATGAGTTGCCATTGAAAAGCACGTTTATATTGGGGATATTCCTGATCCAGTTTCTCAGCCGTCATGTCCTTTTGTACCAGCATAATGTAGCGCTTGGTGAAATCATCTGGCATCTCCACGGGCACATTGTCAATCAACATCTCGATGGCATCATTCATGAACTTCTGGTTGATCGGGGTTTCGTATTGCTGGGCTAACATTTTTGAAACGGCTTCTTCCATAGTCTTTTCATCCTTCACATCGCCATCGGGAAAAGCCTTTTTAAAGAAGTCCTCATTGATTTCAGCCTTGTCGAGGTGGCCGATATAGTCGATGGTCAGATCCGCGACATAGTCGTTACTATCCTCCAACTCTTTCTCATCGACTCTCAGGAAGCGGGCCAGTGCAGCCTCGGTGGCAAAAGCATCGCGTAACTTCACAGAGACCACATCCTTGATTTTCTTGCCCACGAACTGTTTGGCAGCCTTCTCGGTCAAATCCTTAAGGAAGATATAACCGGACTTGTCCTCGCCATACTTCACAGACACGTTGTCTTTGTCGGACTCCACCACTTCGGGGGTCGTATAGTTACCGTAACGTTCACGAAGCTGATCCACCTGACGGGATATTTCCTCTTCGGAAGCCACATAGCGAAAGTCCTTCAAAACGGGAAGTTTGGAGTAGTCCACCTCAATTTCCGGCTTCAGTGCATATTCATATGCAAAAACAAAAGTGTCGGGATTTTGGAAATCCACCTTCGACTTCTCTTCCACTGGCAGGGGTTCAAGAATATATTGGATATTGTTGTCCTTAATGAAGTTGGCCATGCTCTCATTCACCAGCTTGTCGACCTCCTGGACCAGCAGGGTGGGTTCGTACATTTTTTTAATCATCCCCATGGGAGCGTTTCCAGCCCTGAAGCCCGGCACCACGGCCGAACGTCTTTGTTTCTTCAATGCAGCCTCCAGATTAGCCGCATAATCTTCTTTAGTAATTTCAAAAATCACTTCCTGCATTAAACCAGGAACGTTTTCGTGCTTAATATTCATCTACTTTTGAGTTAGTTATTATTACAAAAGACACGCCACTCTTCTCTCAAAGGGTGCATGTCTTACATCATTAATTTATACTGTTTAGATGGAAAAATTATTCCTCACCACCGGCGGTCTGCTGGGTCTGTTCAACTTGGTTTTGTTGCGGATGCAGGTTGTTAATCTCGTTCTTAGACAAGAAGGCGCATACAAAACAGAGTACCATGATGAAAGCAGCCACACCCCAAGTAGTCTTCTCCAATACGTCAGTGGTTTTGCGAACACCCATTATCTGGTTGGAAGAAGCAAAATTAGAGGCTAAGCCACCACCCTTGGAATTCTGAATCAGTACCACAAATGCCAATACAAAACAGGCCAGGATAATCAATACAACACAAAGTGTAAACATTTTCTAAAAATTTAGTTTGTAAAATTTTAAATATTCTATTATTGTAAATTCTTTTTCAAATTCTCAATTTGGGCTGCAAAATAACAACTTTTTTCGGGAAAATGCAACCGCAAAATTTCATACATCTGAATGGCCTTGTCGTAGCAACCCTGATCAGCGTAAATACCTGCTAATGTCTCACTTACAATAGTCGGATCGTCAATTGCGCTATCCACTCCATAGTCGGCAAGGAGGTCTTGTGTGTCGGCAGGAATTTGAATTTTCACATCATTGGAAGAAAATTTTTCAATTAATTGATCGATCAGGGCAGACTTAGCGTCGTCTTGAGACTCATGGTCCTTGACAAAGACGGGGTGCAGGTTGTTATTGACGGTGGCATTGGGTGTGGCAGCCACCATGGCGGGCCGGTCGGGGCGTGGGTAAAGCGTCGGGGACGTCTCCACATTCAGATTGGCAAAGCGCATCCTGTCGGGCAATGTCAGCAGCATCTTGGCCCGGTTGCGGGCACTTGTTCGTCCGGAGTATAGTTTCAGGTAGAAGATATTGACAAGCGGAGAGGCCGGATAATGCTTGGCCAGCGACGTGAGCTTCGCCTGCAAAGTCTCATCTTGTGAAAGAGACACATAATCGTTGAAATATATCTTATCCATAAAATTGCTTAATTACCAATTCACAAAGGCTTTGTTGAAGATGTCATCGGTCAGCGCGTCATTAATGGACGTGATGAGGGTGGATTCCACACTGCTCAAATTCTGGCTGCTGGAGTAGTCGGCATAGCGCGAGAAGGACTGGTCGAAGTTCTGGGTTTCGTCGAAACTGTTGACAAAGCGAACCCGCACGGTGATGGTAAGCCGGTTCATGGCGGCAGTCTCATTGCCTTGGATAGCCACCGGTGATACAGAATAGCCGGTAATCTCCCCCTCAATGGTATAGTCGCCGTTGCGACTCACGATGGTCAGGGGAGTCTGGCCTTGAATTTTGTCCTTCAACGCCGTGGTGAACGACTGGCTCAGTGTTGGGTTGACGAGAGAGGCGTTGTTCGGAAAGTTGGTGATGGCCACTGTCTTGGCGCGCGCATCGATGGTGCCTCCTGTCAGAGACACGCTCATCTTGCAGCCTGACAGGGTACAGAGAATCGACAAAAGGACCACATATACAGCAACTCTTCTCATTCCAATCCGTACAATTTGATTTTACGATAAAGGGTTCTTTCCGAAATTTTCAGGTCATCTGCTGCATGCTTGCGGTTGCCTTCATGGCGGCGCAAGGCCTCTATAATGGCCGTCTTTTCGGTTTCAGACAACGAAAACGATTTGGCATCCTTGTCGGACACCTCGCTATAGGAAGATTCCGGAATCGTGTGCATTTCGTTTTCCGGCACATGAGTGATGCGCACATCGGTATTGTCGGGCAGAGTCAGTTCCTGCATGGGGGCGTTGATGGCGGAATGGTGTCCGGCCCCTGTTTCCTGCAGCACAGCCAGTTGTTTCTTGAGTTCCATAATCTCTTTGCTCATGTCGGAGATTACCCGCATAGTATCCCATCGGAATTGTTCAAAGGCATCGGTCTCGGTGTGGGCAAGTACGGGCAGACTGGAGGTTGGGGAGGTCAGATAGGGTTTCAAGCGTTCGGCTGTCACCATGCGTTCCTCCTCAATCAGGGAGATTTGCTCGGTGACGTTCTTGAGTTGGCGGATATTGCCAGGCCATCCATAGCGTTTCAGTTCCTCCTTGGCGTCGTCGGTGAGGGATATCATGGGCGACTTGTACTTGGCGGAGAAATCGGTGGCAAACTTTACAAAGAGGGGGAGAATATCCTCTTGGCGTTCGCGCAGGGCGGGCATGCGGATAGGCACAGAGCAGAGGCGGTAGTAAAGGTCTTCGCGGAACTTGCCCTTGCTGATGCGGTCACCGATGTTCACATTGGTGGCTGCCACCACGCGCACATTGGTCTTCTGAACCTTGGAGGAACCCACCCGAATAAACTCGCCACTCTCCAACACGCGCAGGAGGCGCACCTGAGTAGCCTGGGGCAGGTCGGCCACCTCATCGAGGAAAATAGTGCCCCCGTCAGCCACCTCGAAATAACCCTTGCGGCTGTCCACCGCACCGGTAAAGGCACCCTTCTCATGGCCGAAAAGCTCCGAATCTATGGTCCCCTCGGGGATAGCACCACAGTTGACCGCAATGTAGGTGTTGTTCTTGCGGGCACTATAGGCATGGATAATCTTAGGAATGTTCTCCTTCCCAACTCCGCTCTCACCCGTCACCAAAACCGACAAATCGGTCTTGGCCGCCTGCACAGCCACGTGCACAGCATGTTCAAAGGCCTTGTTGAAGCCTATCATCTCGAAGCGACGTTTTATCGTGTCAAAATCCGCACTCATCAGCAAAAATCTTAAGGGCCGCAAAGATACATTTTTTTTAAGAGTTTTTCTTCAAAATCTCCAAACACCTTTATCATCCATTACAACTACCTGTCAGAGAAACGATTATAAATAGTTATGAACACGCGCCACAAAACATTCCCGCCATTCGCGATAAAAATGTATTTTTGCGCTCCTTTTTTTAATGAAGATTTAAACAAATAAAACATAATAAAATGAAGAAAAATTACTTTTTCAAGCAGTGCATATTCTTATGTGCCATGCTGTTAGGAATCATGGGGTTGCAAGGGCAGACCATCATTTTCCAAGAGGATTTCAGCGGCTTTACCGATTCGATAAGCACGGATATTTCCTCCTCTTTGAACAACTACACAGCCGTTGCCGGCTGGACTGGCAGCAAGGTGTATCGCAATATCGGCAAGATCAAGTTGGGCACTGCTTCAGCGTTAGGCTGGATTAAGACACCGGCCATAGACCTCTCCGGCAACGGGGGAAGCTTCACGCTCAGCTTTGATGCAGAGGCTTGGTTTCACGATTCCACCACCATCAAGGTATATGTAAACGATGAGATGTACACCGTCACGGGGCTGGACAATGATGGCAGTTATGGCAGTTACAACAGTTTCACTCTGAATCTGACAGGCGGCACGGCAGCAACGCAGATTCGCTTCGAGGGCAAACAGGCCAGCAAGGGCCGCTTCTTCCTCGACAATGTAGTCATCTCGCAGAACACAGGCGTAGTCTCCACGGCAGCACCGGCATTCACGCCTGCCGCGGGCACTTACACAGAACCTGTCAGCGTGACAATGAGCTGTGCCACCACGGGTGCTACCATCTACTACACGTTGGACGGCACCACCCCCACAACCTCCTCATCCGTCTATGTTTCTCCTGTCACCATCAGCCAGACGACTACACTGAAAGCATTCGCCGCGGCGGCAGGATATGCCAACAGCACCGTAACCTCCGCCACCTACACCTTTCCTGTTCAGGTGGCCAACATAGCCGCCTTCAAGGCCTTGAGTGCCGGCAGCCAACCCTACACCATCGCCAACGATGTCACCTTCGTCTTCCACAGCGGCAGCTACACTTACGTCAAGGATGCCTCTGCCGGCCTGTTGGTCTATGGCACTGGCTTCACTACCGACTTCACCGAAGGCGATCAGATCAGCAATCTGACGGGCAGCTATTCCGCCTACCAGGGTCAAATCGAGATGACCAACGCCCAGAGTCCGGCCGCTGCCACCTCCAACACAGGTGCTGTAACTCCCATCACGGTGACGATGAGCGAGCTGTTGACCAACTACAGTCAGTATGACGCCCAGCTGATCACCTTGGAGAACGTCACCTTCCCTGACGGCTTCACGGGCGCCAACTCCACGGACATCACACAAGGCAGTGACCAGATGGTGGTTTACAACCGTTTCAACCTTGACACTACCTTGGCGGCCAACACAATCACGAACGTCACCGGCTTCGCGGCCATTTATGGCACCAGCATTCAGATCTATCCTCGCAACAACAGCGACCTGCAGGCCTCCACGCCGCAACCCAGTCTGTCGATTACAGCTCCGGCCAATGGATCCAACCTCAGCAGTCTGGATACGCTGCCAATTGGCATTTCCATTGAAAACTTCGTTTTGGGCACCGATGGGTACCTCAAGATAGAATCCCCTCTGCTTACCACCGCCGGGCTCACCAACCCGCTCTATATAGACCAAACTGGGCTGACCACCCTTTTGCAGTCGGTCTTCAGTCCGCTGCCTGCGGGCACGCATACCATTACTGCCTCCCTGGTGGACATGACGCAAGCGCCCCTCACACCTGCGGTAACAGCCACCACCACCTTCACGGTGACGATGCCGCAGTTGTCCACACCGACTTATATTAATTTCTTCTTCATTTTTTTTTTGATTTTCAAAATTATTATTTATT
>CALDIA010000016.1 GCA_937901455.1 uncultured Bacteroidales bacterium
AAGCCACTGCCCATCGTCAAGGTGAAGGACGGCGTGACCTACGACGCCTTCGACGACCCAGAGCTGCGCTACCGTCAGCGCTACGTCGATCTGGTGGTGAACGAGGGAGTGAAAGACACCTTCCTCAAGCGCGCCACAGTGCTGCGCACCATGCGCCAGGTGTTTGACGAGGCCGGATTCACGGAAGTGGAGACCCCCATTCTGCAACCGCTATATGGTGGTGCCGCCGCCCGTCCATTTAAAACCCATCACAACACCTTGGACATGACGCTTTACCTGCGCATTGCCGACGAACTCTATTTGAAAAAACTCATTGTGGGCGGATTCAACGGCGTGTACGAGTTTTCCAAAGATTTTCGGAATGAGGGTATGGACCGTTTTCACAACCCCGAGTTTACCCAAATGGAACTCTATGTTCCCTACAAGGACTACAACTGGATGATGAACACCGTGGAGGAGATGGTAGAACGCATCGCCTTGGCGCTGCATGGCGACACCAAAGTACAGGTGGGCGATAACATCATCGACTTTAAGCGTCCTTGGAAGCGCTACACCATGTTTGAGGCCATTGAACACTTCACTGGAACAGATATTTCCGAAATGAGTGAGGAACAACTTGCCGCTTTTGCGAAAACGCAAGGTGTAGAGGTGGACAGCACCATGGGTAAGGGCAAACTGATAGATGAGATTTTCGGAGCCACTTGCGAGTCGAAGCTCATCCAGCCGACCTTTATCTACGATTACCCTATTGAGATGTCGCCGCTAACCAAGAAACACCGCAGCAAACCAGGCCTCACCGAACGTTTTGAAGCCATGTGCAACGGCAAAGAGATTTGCAATGCCTACTCTGAATTGAACGATCCTATAGACCAGCGCAAGCGTTTTGAAGACCAGCTTGAATTGGGCAAGCGCGGTGATACGGAATCCATGGTACTGGACGAAGACTTCCTGCGCTCCTTGGAAATCGGCATGCCCCCAACAGCCGGCTTGGGCATCGGCATTGACCGTTTGGCAATGATTATGACCAACTCGCCTTCCATCCAGGATGTTCTCTTTTTCCCGCAGATGCGGCCTGAGAAGAAACAAGAAGTCAGCAAAGACGAAGATTTCATTGCCTTGGGCATGGATGCCGCTTGGATTCCCGCTCTCAAAAAACTGAACATCCTAACCGTAGAGCAGCTCAAACAAGCCAACCCCAACAAGTTGCTGAACGACCTTGGCGGCCTTAGGAAAAAACTGAAACTGGAAGTTCCCGCAGCTACATTGGAGACCATCAAGAAATGGATAGGAAAAGAAGCCTAACGGCTGCAACCGCTTTGATTTGACAAACAAGATGATGGATCTCATTCTCAAAAAAAATATTAAACTAAATAGACTATTATGGCAGAATGTAATCACGATTGCGGCAGTTGCGCCCAAAAGAGTAACTGTTCCTCCCAAGACCTTCATGAACAACCTCATAAAAGAAGTACCATCCGCAAAGTCATCGGCATCGTAAGCGGCAAAGGCGGAGTAGGCAAAAGTTCCGTCACCTCTCTGTTGGCTGTGCAGTTGCAACGCAAAGGTTATCATGTGGGCATTCTGGACGCGGACATCACCGGTCCGTCTATCCCCAAGATGTTCAACCTGCACACACTCCTCAGTGGCAATGAGGACGGTGTGATTCCTGTACAGACCGAGACAGGCATCGCGGTAGTGTCTGCCAATCTGCTCACCCACGACGAGAAGACCCCCGTGGTGTGGCGCGGCCCTTTAGTCGCAGGCATGGTGAAGCAGTTCTGGACCGATGTTATATGGGAAGACATCGACTTCCTTTTAGTGGACATGCCTCCCGGAACTGGTGACGTGCCCTTGACCGTCTTCCAGAGCGTGGCCGTGGACGGCATCATCATGGTGACTTCCCCGCAGGATCTGGTTTCCCTCATCGTGTCCAAAGCCGTCAATATGGCCGACATGATGAATATTCCCGTGTTGGGCTTGGTAGAGAACTACAGTTACGCCATCTGCCCGCATTGTGGCGAAAAAATCCGCATCTTCGGCGAAAGCCATACCGCTGAGGTAGCCCGCGAATTTGACATTGACCTGCTGGCCGAAATGCCAATGGACTCCAATCTGGCGGCCCTTTGTGATAAGGGAGAGGTGGAGAAAACCGAGGTGAATTATCTCGACAAGGTAGTGGATGTGTTGGAAGGATTAGAGAGTAAATAACATTAACCTTAAACTATTATGCTTCAGTATCAGCAACTTTTGCGCACCATATTAGAAGAGGGCAACTTCAAGGGTGACCGCACGGGCACAGGCACAAAGAGTATTTTCGGCTACCAAATGCGCTTTGATCTGGCACAAGGCTTCCCGCTCTTGACCACCAAAAAATTGCACCTGCGTTCCATCATTTATGAACTATTATGGTTTTTGCAGGGCGACACCAACATTGCCTATCTGAACGACCACAAGGTCACCATATGGGATGAGTGGGCGGATGAGCATGGCGACTTGGGCCCGGTATATGGCAAACAGTGGCGTTCCTGGGCGACTCCCGACGGGCGCACCATCGACCAGATGGCACAGTTGATTGAGCAGATCAAGCACAATCCCGACTCGCGTCGGCTGATGGTCTGTGCCTGGAATGTTGGCGAGATTGACAAAATGGCCCTGCCTCCGTGTCACGCACTGTTCCAGTTCTACGTTTGCAATGGCGAAATTTCATGCCAACTCTACCAGCGCAGTGCGGACGTCTTCCTCGGAGTGCCTTTCAACATTGCCTCCTATGCGTTGTTACTAATGATGGTGGCGCAGGTCTGCGACCTCAAGCCCAAGGAGTTTATCCACACATTAGGCGATGCGCACCTCTACACCAACCACTTGGAGCAGGCAAAGCTACAACTCACGCGTGAACCCCGCCCGCTGCCTACCATGCGCATCAACCCCGAAGTGCACGACCTCTTTTCATTCCAATACGAAGATTTCCAGCTGGAAAACTACGACCCCCACCCGCACATCAAAGCAGACGTGGCGGTGTAGCTACATTATTTAACACAAGGCATCTTAATTTATGAAAAAAATTGCTTTGCATGATTTTATTCCTAAATTCGCATGTCTTTGGCCCAAAACACTTCTCTTCCCGTAGGCACGATTCCAAGCAGTGCGGACGTCTTCTCCATGGTGAAAAAACGCGGTGGAACCGGCAGTCTTTTCTACGTACACCCCGACCGCTTGGGCCACATTGCCCGCTTTTTCTCGCCCGACAACTTCATGCAAATGAAAATAGTTACGCCCTGTTGATCAGCGTGAATACTTTTTTGTTAATTTTGCGCTTTTCTAATTTGAGATTCAACTTTTGAAGTTGCAAATAATAATTATTAAAATATTATCATTATGAAATCCATTGATGCTTTTAATTTTTCAAACCAAAAAGTTCTTCTTCGTGTTGACTATAACGTCCCCTTGAATGAGAACTTTGAGGTCACCGACATTACCCGCATTGTGCGTACACGCAAAACCATCGGCAAAATCATCGAGGATGGCGGTGCCATCATCCTGATGTCCCACCTGGGCCGTCCTAAGGGTGAAGCTAACGACAAATATTCCCTTCGCCATATCGTTTCCACCGTTTCTGAAGTGCTGGGCCGTCCAGTGCAGTTTGTCGGTGACGTGCTCTCCGAAGAGGCTGCACAGATTGTTGCTGCCATGAAGCCTGGCGACATTGTGTTGTTGGAGAATCTTCGCTTTCATGCGGAGGAGGAGAAGGGTGATATGGCATTTGCCAAGCAGATTGCCCGTTTAGGTGACGTGTATGTAAATGATGCTTTTGGCACCGCGCACCGCGAGCATGCCTCCACGGCAACTGTAGCCCGCTGTTTTACAAGCAAAGCTTTTGCCGGCTACTTGTTGTATGAGGAAGTGATGAGCTTGGAAAAGTTACTGAACAAGCCCGACAGACCATTCACCGCCATTATCGGGGGCTCCAAGGTATCCACCAAGATAAACATCATCACCAACCTATTGCCCAAGGTGGACAACCTGATTGTGGGTGGTGGTTTAAGCTATACCTTCTTGGCCGCCATGGGCCTGAAGATTGGGAACTCTCTTTACGAGCCTGACATGTTGCCCGTGGCTAAAGAAATCTTGGACAAAGTGAATGCCACCGCCGGCACCAATTTCTACTGTCGCGTAGATAGCATCTGCGGTGACAAATTCAGCAATGATGCCAACGTGCTGATTCCTGCCGACAATAATATTCCCGACGGTTGGGAAGGCTTGGACATTGGTCCTAAAACCCAACGCAATATTGCCCAAGTCTTGAAAAACTCCGACACGATTCTTTGGAATGGGCCTGTCGGTGTGTTTGAGTTGGAAAAGTTCAGCCAAGGCACTAAATCTGTCGCTATCAGCGTGGCAGCTGCCACTTTGGCAGGAGCCTACTCCGTTATCGGCGGTGGTGACTCCATAGCCGCCATCAACAAGTACAATTTGGCCGACTATGTTTCCTACATCAGCACTGGAGGTGGCGCCATGTTGGAGTACTTGGAAGGCAAGGTTCTCCCAGGGGTGGCTGCTCTCAACGAGATAGAATAACCCTTCAAAGCATCACGACATAATAGCTATAACATGAAAAGAGGAATCGCACTTTTCTGGGTGCTGTGGATGCTGGTGGCTTCCATAGCCGCTCAGCAGCCCATTGTCACACACACCCTCGCGAACGGCATGAGGGTGATGATGTGTGAAGACCATCAGCAACCCTCCATTTATGGTGCCATATTGGTACACGTAGGTGGCAAGAACGACCCTGCTGACAACACTGGCATGGCCCACTATCTGGAGCATCTGATGTTCAAAGGCACCGACCGTATAGGCACCACCAACTGGCTAGAGGAAGAAAAGTTGCTAAAGCAAATTGACGAATTGTACGACGAACTGCATGGGGCGCAGGACGAGGCACAGCGATTGGTGCTCCTGGAGCAGTTGAACAATGTAAGCGCCAAGGCCGCGCATTTCGCCATCCCCAATGAAGTGGATGCCATTCTGGGCAAGATGGGCGGCACTGGCGTCAATGCATTCACCAACAATGACGTAACCTGCTACCACAACATGTTCCCTTCCAACCAGCTGGAGAAATGGCTCATCGTCTATACCGAACGGTTCAGAAGACCTGTATTCCGTCTTTTCCAATCCGAGCTGGAGGCTGTGTACGAGGAGTTCAACATGTATGCCGATGACCCCATGAGCGTATTTTTTGAGGATGCCATTGCCGCAGCATACGGAGACCACCCCTACGGACGCCCCGTAATCGGCTATCAAGAGCATCTTAAAAACCCGCAGACCTCGGCCATGGAACGCTTCTTTGTCAACTATTACCACCCGCAAAACATGACTTTAATACTGGTGGGTGACTTCAAGGCTAAGGATATCATCCCATTGCTGGAAACAACCGTCGGACAGTTGCGAAACGAATACGCCGATGAGTTCTTGATTGAGGACAAAATGCAAAAGGAACCTCTCTTGAAAACCCGCATCAACAAGGAGATACTCCCTTTCAAAGGCAATCAGGTGGTGAACGTGGCCGAAACACCTGTCAAGATGGGTATCATCGGTTACCAGACCACAGGCGGAGAAGCCAAAGAAGCCTTTTACCTGGACATTCTTAGCAATATACTGAACAACAGCTCCGGCACCGGTCTGCTCGACCAATTAGTGAAACAAAACGACCTGTTAGAGGTGGAAGCTTTCAACTATCCGATGCTAGAACATGGTTTGTTTGCACTATTATATGTGCCTAAAATCGTGGGCCAGTCGCATGAAGAGGCCGAAAGCCTCATCTTGAAAGCCATCGAGCAACTGCGGAAGGGCGACTACAGTGATGCGCTCTTTGAGGCCGTGAAGATGACCTATCTCCGAACCTATATTGAGCAAATGGAATCCTTGGAAGACAAGTTCAACACCGTTTTGGACTTGGCCATGAACAATCTGGATCCAAAGGTATTTGCGGAGCGGGAGAAGATGATACGGGAACTCACCAAAGATCAGCTCACTGACATTGCCCGCCAATATCTGGGCGACAACCGACTCTCCTTTCGTTCCTCTATCGGACGAAAAGACATCAAGCGACTGAACAAGCCCACGTGGGAACCCATAGCATCTGACAACAGTGAAGCTGTTTCCGAATTCGCTCAAAAAATCGAAGTGATGCCTGTCCCGGAGATAAAGCCCCAAATCATTGACATGAAACAGGACGTACACATGGCCAGCATCACGCCCTCTTGTCGTCTTTATTACACCAAGAATCCGTACAACAACATCTTCACTATCGAGATAATCTATCCATACGGAACCTTGACAAACCCTATGTTACCGATAGCTCTTGACTACTTCATGTATCAGGGTACAGCCACCATGGAAAGTGCGGATTTTTACACAGCCCTGCAGCAGCTTGGGGCTTCCATGAAGACCTGGCATACTGATCAAGAGACCTACATTACCATTTCCGGTTTTGAAGAAACCATTGACAAGGTTTTAGAGCTTTGCCATGAGAAATGGACGCGTCCAGGCAACGAGGAGATCTACCTCCAAAACATCGTGAACCAGCGCATCTCCGAGGCTCAGTTTAACAAGTCGGATGCAGAAACTTGGGGACGGGCTTTATATTATTACGCCCTTTACGGTCAGAACTCGCCCTACCTGACACGTCCATCTGTCAAGGCCATCAAGAAAATGACGGGAAGCGAGTTGTTATCCATCATAGAAGAGATGAAAAAAACAGCTGCCAAAGTCACCTATGTGGGCAACATCCCCGAGAATGCCATCACCTCACTGATTCAAAAAATCTTCAAGTTTGAAGAAAAGGCCAAGCAACCCAAAGTTCTGGTTCGCGAGCAAGTGAAGCACACAGAGGCCAAGGTGTATCTGGCCAGCAACCCGAAGTTTGTGCAGAGCAACATCTACTTCCTGATTAACGGCAACACGCTGCCGATTTCCATGCTCCCTCAACGAGCCATTTACAATGAGTATATGGGCGGCAGTATGGCAGGTGTTATCTTTCAGGAAATCAGAGAGCTGCGTTCTCTTGGTTACTCTGCCTACGGGAAATATGTGTACGACGAGCGCACCAAGGCGCCAGGATGGATGCTCGGTTTCCTGGGCACCCAAGCCGACAAAACCAATGAGGGCATTGAGGCAATGAGTGAACTCTTGCTGGAATTTCCAAAGCATGAAGAAAAGTTCGAGATGGCCAAAACCTCCACGCTGCGTCAGAAAGAGTCGCATTATGTTTCATTCCGAAAATTACCCGACCACGTGCGTATCCTTCGAGAAATGGGTTATGAAAAAGACCCCCGCATTGACATGATCCGCAAAATTCCGTACTTAACTATGAATGATGTTCAGACTTTCTACCAAAGGAATATTGAGAACCGCCCTCTGATCATCACCATTGCTGGCGACCAAAAACGCTTTGACTTAAAAGCCTTAAAGAAATCCGGCGCCATTATAAAGTTAAAATACAAAGACTTTATAGTAGATTAGTTGGAAGAAATCGACCCAAAGGCTATTCTTCGAATGGCCTTTTTTATATTTTTGCCACTTCTAAAGAACAAAGAAAATGGGTGTTATCATCAAACAGAGCATTAAGGGCACATTAGTCAATGCTATCGGCGTCGGCATCGGCTTTCTGACCACCTTTTTTGTCATTACCCATTACCTGACCTCAGAGGTGGTCGGCTTGACGCGTATCTTAGTAGATGCCGCCGTACTCTTCTCCAGTTTTGCCCAATTGGGGGCCACCTCCTCCATCATCCGTTTCTTCCCCTATTTCAAGGATGAAGACTCCAAAAACCACGGCTTCTTTTTCTGGACATTAGTGGTGCCTTTTGCAGGATTTTTGCTATTTCTGATCATTTTAGCCATCTTCAAGCAACAAATCTTGAACCTATACACAGACAAGTCGCCCCTCTTCGTGCAGTACTTCAAGTTTGTGATCCCGATATCTCTCTTCATGCTGTACCAGTCGATATTTGAAACCAACTGCAATATCCTGATGCGCATTGTGGTGCCCAAGTTTGTACGCGAGGTGGGGGTTCGTGTAGGACTGCTTATCATCTATATTCTATATGGCAAGCATGTCATTTCTCTTGACGGACTGGTGATTGGCTTCTGCATTACCTACCTGCTGGCCGTGATTGTGGATCTGTTCTATCTGTGTTCTTTGGGGAAGATTTCACTCAAACCGGATTTCAGATTTCTGACCAAGCCTTTAGTCAAAGACTTCTTGTTTTACACATTGTTTTTAATTGTGGCAGCTATTGCCAGCAACATCACACCATTGCTTAACACCTTCTTTGTGAGTGCCAAGTTGGGACTTTCATTTACGGGGGTGTTTGCCATAGCCAACTACATTGCCACGGTAATTGAGATCCCGAACCGCTCTTTGAATGCCATTGCCCAACCCAACTTGGCAGATGCTATCAAGAACAAGGATTCCGTCGGAGCCGCCAAGTTGTGCCAGTCAGTGACCCTACATCTTCTATTGTCAAGCACACTCATTTTCTTCTGTATATGGATTAACATTGACCTGCTGTTCAACATCCTGCCCAATGGTGAAGAATATACCGCAGGCAAGTGGGTGGTCTTCGTGCTCGGCTTGGCACGTCTCTCTAATTCCGCCTTCAGCATCAGCAACAACGCCCTGACATACTCGCGCTACTACTATTACTCACTCTTCTTCACCATTATACTAACCACTTCCGCCATTTTGCTGAACATGTTGCTAATCCCCATCATGGGCATAGTAGGTGCGGCATTGGCCACCC
>CALDIA010000017.1 GCA_937901455.1 uncultured Bacteroidales bacterium
AGTTGACCGAAACGGGGATTTCGGATGTCGTTTTCAGCGGATTTTAGCTCATAAAAATCTGTTAATCAGGGAGAAATAATTAGAAGTCCCCGTAATAATTCAATCCATTATGAAAAAGACTATTTTCACCCTCATGACCCTAGTAGCCCTTGTAATGTGCGGCTGTGAGCAAGGATCCAACAACCCTGGCAGCAGCACCAATCCCGACGAAACCGCCATCGACATCCCCCCTATTTGGGCAAATACCTGATGACCCGGCACACCGAACTCTCCATCAATGTGCTCGGCATGTTCTCCTTCCCGCTCGACAAAGACCTTGACGTTGAGATGGTCACCATCAAAACCGACCCCACTGTCGAAAACGGTGTCATCATCAGCAACAACGATGCTCTCTATCTGCGCGGTATTGTTGACATCGATGGGCTCCATCTTCAAAACGACACTGTCAATCTAGTAATTGACACCACCATTGGAAACTACCCCATCAACTTTGAAGTCAGTGTCAGCATGGCTCACCCTACCATTCAACCGCCTGTAAACGGTATTATGGAATGGACCAGCATTGCGAGTGGCAGTGCCTCCACCACCGTCCTGGGCATCCCCATCAACGCAGTCCTTACCGGCGACATGCGCTATAAAACGATTCTGAGCAACTAAGCATCTGGTTCATAGCCCTCTTACTAAAAAAAGGATGCGTCCCTGAGCGGGTGCATCCTTTTTCATCTCCCGAAGAACAACCGGCAATTACGCTTCCTGTTTTTCACCCAAACGACCATTTTGGGGATAATACTTTCAAAAGGCGGCATGATTTAATCTTGAACAAAAGAAACTCATGAACCAAAACGAATATATCGGCACGATGACAAATCATAAAATTATGTATCTTTGCCACGCTTTAGCATTTTTGATTCCATCAATCAACCCATTGATTATCAAATTAGAACAAATATGAAACAACTTTTCAAACGCATCTTACTCCCTCTGTTCGCCCTTATGTTGGCAGGACCTTTCACGGGCAACGCAGCCCACCATTCCCTGCTGAATAATGATACCGTACGGTATGACAACAACGGCACACTGATTGTGAACACCACTCCTTTATGCAAGAATGTGATTGGTTTCAACGGCACCACGCCCGTGGAGATTTACATCAAAAACGGTAAAGTGCAGAAGATTGTCGCCCTGCCTAACGAGGAGACGCCGAGTTTCTTTCAGCGCGCAGCTGTCATCTTGAAATCCTGGGAAGGCAAGAAGGTTTCCGATGCTGCCAAGCTGAAGGTAGATGCCGTTAGCGGAGCCACCTATTCCTCCAATGCCCTCATCCAGAATGTGCAGACTGGTTTGAATTATGCTCAGCAGAACGCCAAGCGCTTGGGCGTCACCAAGTCTTCTTTCTACCCTGTACTGATCACGACACTCGGACTGGCTTTGTTGCTTTGCATTGTCCACTTCCTGATTCAAAAGTTCAGAAAAAAATAGTCCATGCCCTCTTCTGCCGACATTAAAAACAACCTCCGAGAGGCTCTTCCCTACATAGTCATCTTAGTCATCAGCGTGCTGATACTATGGATAGCCTCCAGAATATCCAAGCCCGACAAAGAGAGCATGCCGATAGGCGAAGTGTCTCCTTCTGAGGTGTTAAACATGTTGCAAGAGCAGAAGAAGATTGCCTCCACGGAGATTACTATCCGCAAGATTGGCATCTATGAGTCTGAGACGGAGTTTGTATCCATCAACCCCGCCACGTGGAAACTGGGCACCCGCATGTGCGTGATTCCTGTGGACATCAAGATTCTCTACGGCATCGACCTCAAGGAGATGAAAAGCAGCGACATCCAGCTCTTGGACAACGACACCATCCTAATAGCGTTACCAAAGCCCAAAGTGATTGACAAGTCCTTTGAACCTGTAAGTAACCACAGTGAGATTGTGACCCTCACCACGGGCAAGCGCAAGAAAGTTGGTGAAAGTACCATTCAACAGGTCAAGACCTTGGCTTTCAACGATGTGGTCAACAACGACCTGCAGCTTCAGGAAACGCTCTCAGAAGAGATTGTCAGCAACACGAAGACGGTGTTCAGTTCTCTGTTGCGCCCACTTGGCCTGACACCAAAATTCATCGACAAACATTAATGGCCATGACACGCAAGATAACCAAAATCGGCATAATACTCCTGTTCCTCGCTTCAGTGGTCATCCTGACCATCAAGCTTTCGCAGCGTTCACACAAACAGGAAATCACACTGAAGCCCACCATTGCCACCATCCAGTCGGTGAAACCTACCGGCATTCTCTATCTGTACTCCACCATTACTGAAGAATATGCCAAAGGCTCCTTCATGGGTAGTGGCCTCGGCAGTAGCTTTTTGGGGAAAGACAATGGCATTCTCAAGAAAAAGCACGACTGCGTGCAGGTTTTGCGACAACAAATTAACTTCACCCTCGACTTGGACAAAATCACCTATATGGATGATCCTGAGGCGGGTTCCAACAAAGTATATGTAACCCTACCCGCCATTGATTTTCATCAGTCCACTTTGAGCAGCTGGTTCTTGTCTGACAATGAAAATGAAGAGAATGCCGTGAGTTTTGATGCCAAACCGCTTATCAAACAAGTTGAAAAGACCATCGCGAAAAAATACAACACGGCCTCCAACAGGGCAAAAGCCAGACAGATAGCCCAAGAAACCATCTCTGCCTTTTTGGCACAATGCGGACGCGAGGCTGTATTTGTGGAATAAACAGACTATCAACAACACCCTTATGAAAAAAATCTTATACATTTGCCTCCTCGGTCTTTGTGTATGCAGTTGCAAACACAATCTTGACACCAACAAATTCGACAATATCACCTCTTTGGCCCAAATCACCACAGGGGATATACAGACTGACTCTATTGTCATCATGGATTCCATGCGGCAATATGGCATTATGTCAAAGGTTAAGGTGGAGGCAGAATTCCCTGTTGGCGGCAACTTCTTTTTAGTCAACAGCATCCGCGAGTGGATGACGGAAGAGTTGGGGGGCACCTTCACTGGAACTCCCGACAATGGCAAGGCCATGCTGACACATTACGCACAACAGGTTCTCA
Organism: uncultured Bacteroidales bacterium; assembly: GCA_937901455.1. Lineage (GTDB taxonomy): Bacteria > Bacteroidota > Bacteroidia > Bacteroidales > WCHB1-69 > F23-D06. Next base: position 3,092 of record CALDIA010000017.1, read on the forward strand.
AAGACCTCAACGACCTCACCGAGGATTGCGACTGGATGGATTCCACCAGCAGGGAGGAAATGGTGTTTGACACAGAGATTCAGCTCTCCAAAATCTTTGAAAACGACCAGTTCGTGACCTACCAATATCACAACATCGGTTATTCAGGCGGTGCGCACGGTTGGAACCTCGCCTATGGGCAAACCTTCCGAAAATCGGACGGCCGCCGAATTGACTACAGTTTCTTCCAAAACGACAAGCAGTTCAAACTGACCCAGTTGGTTCAGCAGAACATCATCAAGCAATACTTCGAAGGCGACTCCTCAGCTTTCAACAATGGCTTGACGTTAGATCCGTACGAGACCTTCCCTTTGCCAGTCAATCCGCCCTATTTCACCAAAGACGGCGTAGCCTTCATTTATCAGCAATATGAAATTGCCGCCTATGCCATCGGCATGCCAAGTTGCGACATTCCCTACTCTACCATTGAACCATACCTCACCCAAACGGGCAAGCAGCTTATCCACATGGGGAACATTGCTACCAAGTAGCAAGCGATCAGTGACGCGTTCAAAGCGCCCTCTCTACTGTCAGACATATTGCTTCAGGGATGGATTTGCTGCTTCTTCAGTTTTTCCCAACGTTCGCGGGCGTATTGCTGCATATCTGCAATCTCGTCGTTCTCGTCCACTATCTCCAGACCCAAGATTGTCTCAATGACATCCTCCAAGGTTAAGATGCCTTGGAAACTACCATAATCGTCAATAACCACTGCAATATGGTCGTTCGTACTCTGGAAGGAGTCCCAAATATCACCGATGGTAGTTTCCTCGTTGAAGGAGACGATTTCCCGCTTCACTTCGCTCAGCGGGGTGTTGAACTTATCCTCTGCCAGCAATTCCAGCACATCATTGCGAAGTACATAACCCGTGATATATTCCGGAGACTCTGCATAGACTGGAATCCGGGAATAGGGGGAGAGTGTTTCGTCCTTATAAAAATCCTGCAAGGAAAGGCGCTCCGAGGCAATGGCAGCTACCACGCGCGGGGTCATCACATCGTAGGCCTTAATATTGTCGAGCTGAATGATATTTTGGATAACCTTGTTCTCCGACTCATCAATAACGCCCTCCTCTTCACCAATGTTGGCCATGGCGGAGACCTCGTCTCGACTGACCACTGCCTGTTCTTCCTCATTCCTGGAGATCAGATAGCTGAATAGTTCCATCAGCTTCACAATGGGGAATAGAATATAAATCAGGACATTCATTGGTTTGGCAAGCCATAAGAACTTGCGGTAATAGACCGTGCCGATGGTCTTGGGGATAATTTCTGCAAAGACGAGAATGAGGATCGTCATAATGGCCGACATGATGCCGAACCAATAGTTGCCTAACAAGAGCGTTGTCTGGTGCCCCACGCCCGCAGCTCCCACCGTATTGGCAATGGTATTGAGGGAAAGGATGGCCGCCAGGGGACGGTCCGACTCCTCCTTCATCTTCATCATCAACACCGCATTCGGGTCGCCCTCTTCCTCCCGCATGGAAATGAAAGAAATCGGTGTGGAAAGCAACACCGACTCCAGCAGGGAGCAGCAGAAAGACACAATCAAAGTGCCTATGAGAAAAGCCAGTAGAGCGATCATTTAGATTAAAAAACAATCTTTGTAAAACGGCGGCAAAAATAATCAATTCTATGATACAAAGAAAGAAGAAATTAAGATATTGACGGAGAAACTTCCTGTTTACTTTGCAAAGGTCCTATAACGGTCGCCTTCACATATAACAAACCATGACCTTACCTTTTCACCAATGTCTTCATCATCTCGCCGGAAGCGGACTTCACCCGCACAAAATAGATTCCCGAAGCAAAAGCGGAGACGAAAAGACTGACCGTTTGGCTGACACCTCTTCCCGTTTGGATCAACTTGCCATACACGTCATACACCTCTACAATATCAATTTGCTCCTCTTGGTCAAGACTGACCTCCACATGGTCTGTGGCCGGATTCGGGTACAGTTTCACCTCCACAGGGTCGTCAGGAACCCCGTTCAGCATGACAGCGGTAATCTCCACAAGCCTGGACTGCCCGCAAGCGTCCTGCACCAGTAGATAGAGCGACTTCCGTGGCGGAATATTATTCGGACACACATAATTCATAGTGGAGATATATACCACGTGATTTGGCAGCGATGAATTTCCGCCATCCCCCACAAACCATCCATACTGATAGGGGGTCTCTCCGCCTGAAACAACTGCGAATATGGGTTTCCGGCATCCATAGTCTCCTAAAGGCGCCAGCATTGCAGGGCACCCATAATAACCGGGGATGCAGACCTGCAGCGTGATGAGTTCCCCGTTGCAGATATAGGGAGGTTTGTTTCCTCCCTTTCACACCGATTGCGGAAAGAACACCATCATTGGCTCTTTACATGACTCATTAACAGAATGTGTCCAATCTCATGTAGGAAAATTTGATAGAAACTGCGTTGACCAAGCATAAGATCTGTCAAACTATAACTCCACGTATAATCATTCTGCGGCTGAGTCCTGATTTGGATGTTTGATCCAGTTGTTCTATAACAATATGACACATTGTTAATAGTAACTGTATCAAAACTGCGATGAGTTGACATCAATCTACTACCCTGCAAATTAGGATTTAATGAAATAATGTTTTTCCCAACCATATCAACTGAATTTTCAAAAACCGGATTTCCATTTGCATCACACTCCAACTGTAGCGTCAAGCCTGTCAATCTGGACCATAAATGGAGAGCCGTATCTATAACATGAATTTTGTTTGTGTCACCCGCAAGACTACTATGCAGTGTGAATTGAAAGTCATAGTCGCATTGTTGACGGGCAAGATAAACGCGTTTAATATCATTGTTGACTTTATGGTTCATAACAGAATAGTTGATATACAGATACGACGAACCGTCATTCACCGTTGTGTCCCCGTTGGCCGTCTGGATTTTGACAGGCCCTGAACAGGCGCCCCGCTCCAGTTTTTTGATTCATTTTCATATCCTTTATAAACCATGGAGGGAACTATTACCTTTATCAGCGTGTCCGTCCAAGCGATATGATACTGATCATCCAATCCACGCAGATAAGATTGTCCTCCGTCATCTGCAGCCATAAAGAACACTTCCCCTTTTGCATTGCCGAAGTTCCTTCCTCGAATGGTCAGCGTATCGGAGGGGGTATGGACAATCTGGTTGAAGTTGAAATAAGACATATATGACGTATTGGCCGTATGGGTATAGGTGGGGGCGCCTGCCGTACTATGTGTTAGAAAAACCACCTTATGCGGAAAACTATCCAAGGTTACGGAAAACGAAAGATGTAAAAACGGCTTTGGAGTGGTGTCCAAAAGAACACGCTGTAGGGTATTCACAAAGGCTATTCCGCCCAAAACCTTGACATTGTTGGTAGATGTGTCATAAACAGCATGTATAGTATAACTGCCATTTTGGAATTCGGGACATAATGAAACATCCAAATTCCCGCTATTGACTATGTTCGGGCCAAAAACAGAACTGTCATACTGCAATTTAACATATCCGCCGTCGAAATACACATTGGGTTGGTTGGTGTGGACACACAGGTCCATCTCCACACAAGCATTGTTTGTGTTAGGGACATATTGGATTTGTGGTGTCCCAAACGAGATGTAAAGATTGGTATTATCTTTGGTCGGGCGTAGGGTATCCCGTCCCCTACACTTCCTCTATCGTGTGCGCGATTTTGTCCACATTCATGCTGCGGGCGCTGGAGTCGAGAATCTCCTTGTAGATGCCGCCCTGGCGATAGACCTCGTCGGGCGTGCCAGACTGCTCCAGATGGCCTTTTTGCAAGACGAAGATCTTGTCGGCATCGATGATCTGGCCGATGTTGTGGGAGATGATGATAACCGTGCGGCCGGTCTTGATGGCATCTATGCTGGCCTTGATCTGCTCTGTAGCCACCGCATCGAGGCTGGCCGTAGGCTCATCAAGGAAAATGATAGGCGGATTCTTGAGGAACATGCGGGCTATGGCCACACGCTGCTGCTGACCGCCACTGAGTTGCAGGGCACTGGTTTCGAATCCATCAGGCAGCTGCGCCACCTGGTCGTATAAGTAGGCCTGCTTGGCAGCCCTTACCACATCATCATGCGTAGCAGCAGGATTTCCATACTTGATGTTCTCTTCTATGCTGCCACTGAAGATATGGTTCTTCTGCAACACCAGTCCGATGTTCTCACGCAGCCATTGCGTATCCCAATCTCGGAGATCCACCCCATCGAGCTGAATGCTTCCACAGTCGGGATGATAGAACTTATCCAGCAGGTTGACGACTGTACTCTTTCCAGCGCCACTCAGTCCTACCAGTGCCGTGATCTTCCCAGGTTCTATGTGCATATCCACGCCAAAGAGCGCCTGCGTGCCATTGCTATATGTGAAGTCCACTCCTTTTATGACAAAGTCGCCTTTCACCACCGCAGGATGATGCTTTCCAGAATCCTCCACCTCATGATCGGCATGCAGGATGCCAAAGAAGCTCTCCGCATAGATGAGGGCATCGTTCATATCGTCATAGATGCGATGCAACTGGCGGATAGGCGCACTGACATTGCTGAACAGCATCACATGATACATGATCTTACCGATGGTCATACCCGGATAGTCGATGAGCACTAAGTAGGCCGTCAGGATGATGATAAGCACCGTTCCTATCTGTTCCAAGAAGGTCTTTAGGCCATTGAAGAAGTAGCTCTGCTTACGTACGCCCAACTGCTGCCCTGTCATCTGCTCCTGAATCAGTTCCTGACGCTTCGCCTCTATCTCCTCCCGATTGAACGACTTAATCACGGTGATGCTCTCAATGATATTCAGAATACCTTGGCTTACAGCCTGATGACTGCCAAAGATGCTTCGACGCCCACCCTTCATGCGCTTGGCCTGTATGTAGGTCACATAGAAGTAGATAGGTACAATGCAGAGCGCCACCAGTCCTACATAGACATTGGCCATGAACATCAGTGCCAATGCCAAGATAGCACTGGTGAAGAGTGGCAGGATTTCGATGAAGAAATTGTTCACCGTATTGCTCAAGCTCATGATGCCACGGTCTATACGCGATTGGAGTTTACCAGTCTCATTCTCCTCCGAACTAAAGAACGCCATGCGGAAAGAAAGGATACGCCCCACGATGCTCACCGCTAAGTCGCGGCTCACCAGGATGCGCATCTTCTCGCCAAAGTAGCGTTGGAAGAAAGTGATGAAGGCTGAGACCAATTCCTTTCCCAGCAAAATGGCACTGATAGTGACTAAGATCTGCACAGCCTTGTCCCATGAGAAACCGGGAGTCTGGATGAGTGCATTTATCGCATCTACCGCCTTGTCGAGCACCACGGCATTTACCTGTGCCATCAGGGATCCGATGAACGTAAGAGTCACAGTCGCGGCAATGAGCCATTTATAAGGGGTGACATACGGCCAGATATTCTTCAGCAGGTCGAAGATATTCATCTTGCCCGTTGTCGCTGCATTGGTGTCAGTTGTATTCTTTATATTCATAAATTTGCAAATTTGCTACAAAAGTAAGCAAATTATCTTATACATTGATATGCCTCTTTATAAAAAAATAAGCGAGCTTATTTTATTCTGCGCTCAGTTTGCACTATCTTTGCAGCCGACTATGGCAAAAAAACGAAAGCTAAGCACATGGGCTATCCTTCGCGGACTAATGAAACGCGTCCGCATCAGGCACTGGATCCTGATAGTGTGGATAGGAACCGTCCTTCTCTTCCAGCAGGTAGAAGGATGGGGAGAATACTATGCCCGACACCTCTACCCTACTATCGGCAAGGCACTTTCGTCACTTTCTGGCAAGGTGGATGTCTGTCTCAGTGATACGTTCTACTTCCTACTTATAGGATTGGCCCTACTTTGGATACCTATTTCTATCTGGATGCTGAAGCGGAAGGAAAAGAGGCTCCTAGGTGATTTCACAGAAGCTGCCCTGTGGCTCTATGTGTGGTTCTACTCGGCTTGGGGACTGAATTACTGGCAGGACAATTTCTACCTGCGCACAGGGGTGGGCTACGTGGAGTATTCATCCAACTCCCTAGGAGCCTACGTGAGTGCATACATCTATGACCTCAATG
>CALDIA010000018.1 GCA_937901455.1 uncultured Bacteroidales bacterium
GGCACGGTGGAGTACATCAGGGAAAACTATCCTGAGATTATCCTCATCGAGTCGAAGGAAAACCTTGGATTCGGCAAGGGCAATAATCTGGCACTGAAATATGCCTACGAGCATGGGTGTGACTATGTGTTTTTGTTGAATCAGGATGCGTGGATTGACACGGATGATGTTGTGGAAAAACTTGTTGAGGTGGCTCATCGACATCCCGAATATGGGATTTTGAGTCCGATGCATCTGAGTGTTGATAAGTCTGGACTTGTCATGAAAGAGTTTTGCCGACAACCATGTAATGAGAAATTGATAACAGATCTCTATCTGAATAAACTGTCGGATATTTACGAGACAACTTATATCCATGCGGCTGCCTGGTTAATTCCATTTCAAACATTGCAAACAGTGGGCGGATTTGACCCTATTTATTTCCATTATGGAGAGGATGACGATTATCTCCATCGTGTGAGATATCATAAAAAGAAGATAGGTGTTTGTCCTTTTGTGAAAATCATCCATGACCATCATGACCATCAAAAAACTTCCGAACAATTACAATATTTTCATAACCTAAATCAATTGGTGGAATATATGGACATTAATCGTCCGTTTAAGGTGCGTGAATATATGAAACGATATAGGAATAAGTGGTTGCGGTGCGTTCGCCAATCAGGTTTCAAGCAAAGCCGTTATATACTAAAAGACATTTTGTTTCTTCGTGAAAAATCGAATGAAATCCAATGTCACAGAAAACATAATATGCAAGTAGGGAGTTCTTGGCTTTAGGCCTTGTAACAACATATAATATATAGTTGTTGTAGTTTCATGATAAAGGTTTATTACGATTTTGTTTCCCGTGATTGTGTTTTTACGGGTGAAGCGTTTGAAAATGAGGACCATTCGCTGGTGTTGTGCAATAATAGTGCTACCTGTCCAGCTGCGGATATCCTCTCTGCTTATTCGAGTTATGGAACCGAATGTGTCAAATACTTGCAAGGTGCCTTTTCTTTTGCACTATATGATAAGAAACAGAGACACCTGATGGTCGTAAGGGACAAGTTGGGTGAAAGACAGATGTATTATTCCCAATTGCCTACGGGTGTTATGTTTTCTTCAGACTTAAAGGAGATTCTTCGGTATATAAAGCACCCCACCATTCGCCCTCATGAGTTGGCCCAACCTATGAGGCACAACTATCCCATTGAACCACAACATACATGGATCGACCAGATTTTGCGCCTTTGCGACGGCGAATATGCCGAAGTTGACGAAGATGGACTCATAATCCACAAATATTTTAGAAGAGACTACACCCAGACGTTTTCTGGAAGTAAGGAACAAGCCATACAGCAAAGTCTTGAGCTTTTACGGAAAGCGACACAAAAATGCTTTGATAATGCACCTGGTCCTGTGGCGGTCTTGCTTAGCGGTGGACTTGACTCCACTTCAATTGCTGCTTTTGCAAAGGAAACCCAGCAAGAAGTGCATGTCTTTTCTGCTGGGTATAGGGGAAATAACAATAGATTGATTGATGAACGTGATGTGGCCAAGCGTTTTGCGAACGATTTCGGTCTGGTTTATCATGAGGTTGAATTAGATTTCAGAGATTTCCAAAACAATCTGGATGAATTGGCTCCATATTTAGACGAACCTGCTTTTGACGTGAATTGCATGGTGCAATATGCATTGTTCAAAAAAGTGGCAGAGTCGGGCTTCAAGACGGTGCTACATGGGGTAGGAGGAGATGATAGTTTTTATGCCTCAAAGGAGTCTCAACGGTTAGTAAAGATATTGCAATTGCATAATCAGTTCATACAGTTGTATCCTGCAAAGAAGCACATGAAAGAGTATTTATCGTTCGTGATGCGTCATTGGAAACATTTACTGTGGCCTACCGATGCTGCTATTGCCAGTGAGATGAATCCAACTCCGTGGACTTACGAACCCTATCACCGGTTTGCAAAGAATGCAACACTGTTGTGCGGAGAGGATGAGATAAATTTCCAGGGCCTGTATGTGGAACATCGTTACCCACAGCATGAGAACATCGTGACTCATTATGGAGACTTGTTCTCTAATTATGCTACGTTAATGGGTACCTATTTGTGCAATAAATTATGCGCCGCTAATGGAGTAGAAATACGGTTCCCGTTTATGGATCCGGAATTGGTGACTTTTTTGGATAGTATTCCCTTGGACTTGAAGTTTGACCCTGAACGGCCAAAGCAATTCCAAAGAGAAATCATGGCTGGTATACTTCCTGATTATATTTTGAATGAAAGGAAGCGTGGCTTTGAACCTCCTTTTGATTTCATTTGGAAAATGTGCGGTGCGTATAAATACAAACGAATAAAATCCGACTATGTTTTTTTCAATAGCATGATGGCCGATAGGATGATTGATAATTTATTGAAAGAATGATGCTGGCACCTGTCATAGTTTTTGCTTACGATCGTCCAGATCATTTGAAACGGGCACTTGATGCACTTGCAAAGAATGACCTTGCAAGTGAGTCCGTATTGTATGTGTATTGCGACGGCGCAAGAGAGTGGGGAGGAGAGGAGGAAGAGGTGCAAAGGAAAGCGCAAGGCTGTTATATCGCAAAGCGATACGGCATAATGTATTGTCCAAAAGAAGATTACAGGGCATATTTGGAGCGTATCGAAATGACTAGGCTGGTTGCGCGCCAGCAGACGGGTTTCAAAGAAGTGCATGTGGTTGAGCGAGAGAAAAACATCGGATTGGCGGATAACATTGTCGGAGCGGTGACGGAGATTGTTAACCGGTATGACCGTGTAATTGCATTTGAAGACGATATTGTTTGCACAAGAGGGTGCTTGACTTACCTTAATGACGCGCTTGAGGTTTATGAAGATGATGATAAAGTGATGCACATCTCCGCATGGATGTATCCCAATAAAGGACAGTTTCCAACAACGTTTTTTTACGATAGTCCATATCCCGCAGGCGGTTGGGCAACTTGGAAACGAGCATGGAAACACTTTAACCCCGATGTTGCGGACCATGTTGCGTTTTGGCAGGACAAGTGGAAAGAGTTTGATATTGAAGGAGAAGACCATCTTAGTCGTCAGCTTATAGGGAATTTTAATGGAACATTGAAAACATGGTATGTCAAATGGTATAGTTCCATGCGGCGTATGGATGGTTTGTGCCTTTATCCTGGAACGGCAATGTCAAACAACATAGGGTGGGACAATTCGGGTGAGACTTCATTGTCCAGTACACGTTATTATGTTGAACATCCTGCCGAATACACCAAAGTGGAACGTGTGCAAATTGAACGTAACCGCAAGGCTTTCAAGTTTATTCGTATATGGTATTCGGGGCATTGGTATTCTAAACGGCATCGTCGACAATGGCTATCTCTTCTGAAAAAATGGTTGCATTTATGATGAGAAACAGACCTAAATATCGGTAGCTGTCATCACCTACAACTAGCAGATTGTCTCAAACAGTTTTCAACCGTGTCGGAAAGTGGATGAAAAAGTGGGTTTCCGACACAAAGCAAATAATGACACGAAATGTTGACCCAAGACAAAATATACGACTTGCTCCGTAGGGGCGAAAAAGTTACGCTCGAATGCAAGCGGGCAAGCCATAAGTTGCCCAACAGCGTTTGGGAGACCTATTCCGCCATGGCCAATACCTACGGCGGAATCATTCTGCTTGGCATTGACGAGGTGAAGTCCGAGAAGGAATGGCGCAAACGCTATCCCGTTGTGGGATTGGCCGACGCCGAAAAGTTTCGCATGGATTTTTGGAATCTGCTCAACGATACCGAAAAGGTGAACCTCAATCTTCTGATTGACGATGACGTTGAGATTGTGAAGGTGGAAGGGAAAGAGATTATCGCCATCCACGTCCCTCAGGCCGACTATCACCAAAAGCCCGTGTTCGTCAACGGCAACATGAACAAAGGCACTTACAAACGCAACCACGAGGGCGACTATCACTGCAAGGAATCGGAGCTGCGTGCCATGATTCGCGACGCCAGCGACGAGGGCAACGACGGCGGGATTGCTGATGTTTGGCAAGGGCCTCTCCATTCGAGAGCGTTTCGACATGATACGTTTTGATTATGTCGACAAGACCCGTTTGGCAAAGGGGCAGCGCTACCGCGACCGCTTGACCTACGATGGCGATTGGGAAAACAACCTGTTCAGGTTCTTGACCATGGTGATGCCCAGGCTGACACGCGACTTGCCGGTTCCTTTCGTGTTGGAAGGCGTACAGCGCGTGGATGATACGCCTATGCACAAGCTGCTACGCGAAGCCATGACCAATATGATTATCCACGCCGATTTTATGGCGGAAGGCATACTGAAAGTGGAAAAACGTGACGACGGCTATCTGTTCAGCAACCCCGGTACGTTGAAGTTGCCCGTTGAGGAAATCTATCGCGGCGGTGTTTCGGCGGCTCGCAACCCTCATATCCAGGACTTGCTACGCATGATTGGTTACGGTGATAATTCGGGAACAGGTTTTCCCGAAATGGTCGAGGTTTGGGGAAACGCATGGGGCGAAAAGCCGGTGCTTAACGAACGCTACGAGTTGCAAATCGTGGAGCTTTCGTTTGGCGGGATGAACCGTGAGGAAGGCAATCCGCCTGTAAATCCTGAAAATCTGCCTGTAAATCCTGAAAATCTGCCTGTAAATCTTGGCGAATTAGACAAACAAATTTTAATGGAAATGATGGCTAAGCCCATGTTGACCTATGCACAATTGGCAACTTTGGTTGGAAGAACTAGGGAAACCATACGGATTCATATCAAGTCATTGAAAGAAAAAGGGTTAATTACCCGCGTTGGTTCCGACAAGGATGGCCATTGGCAAGTGGTGAGAAATGAAGATTGAAAAAAAATCGTGTTTATGGTATGTCAATTGGTATGTGTGAAAAAGAGAATAAACCATTAATCTCGGTAGCCGTCATCACCTATAACCAGCAGGATACCATTGCCCAGACGTTGGATAGCATACTCATGCAAAAGGGCGACTTTAACATGGAATTGGTGATAGGCGAAGATTGCAGTACCGACAACACTTGGAACATTTGCCAAGACTATGCGGCGCGTTATCCCGACATTGTCCGGTTGCTTCCCAATACCCATAACTTGGGAATTATGGGCAATTATGCCCGAACGGTTCTGGCATGCTCAGGTGAGTTTGTTGGCGAAATCGCAGGAGATGACTATTATTATGACGACCATGCGTTAGAGAAGCAGGTGTCGTTTTTGCAACAACGTCCCGATTACGGCTTTATGACTGTAAATGGATATAGATACTATGTCCGTCGAAACAAATTAGTGTTGGGACTGGCACCGGCACATCCCTATACTGATGGCAATGTTAAGCCCTTTTACTTTTCGGAGCATTATTCGGGCGGTGTGTATGCAACGCCTGTGGGGGTGATGTTTCGTCGCAGTTTGTTGAAACATGTTGATTTCAATGAAATTATAAAACGCAGGTTGCCTGTCGAGGATTATCCTTTGCAAGCCATATTCTCTCAATATACCAAATTCGGTTGGCTTCCAGACCCATTGGTGGTTTATAGAATCTATAAAGAGTCAGCGACGTTTTTGTCATTCAATAGTCCCAAGTACCTTTCTTACCATAAGGGATTGATGGATACAAGGCGCTATTTGAATGAGTTGTTTCCTCAAGATGCCTGTTTTACTGAACCGCAGATGCTGGATTATGAGTTTTATAAGGAATTCCAGCTTTATTTGCACCGAATGCAATATAGACGAGCAAAATCGCTGATCAACAAGTATCGGTCGCTCATAGGGGACCAGCCGCATTTTAATCAAGCAAAGCGTTTCTCCAAGACATGGCTGCATTTCTTCCTGTTTTCCTTATATAAAAAGATGGTTTTTCTGAAAGACCGTTATTCGAGAACATAAATCTATTGCTATGTCACGTTACACAGTTCATGATTGTACGATACTTGAATTTGACAAGCATCATTCTTCAAAAGGAAACTTGTCGGTGGTGGAGAACCAAAAGGACATTCCTTTCGACATCAAGCGCGTCTATTACCTTTATGATGTGCCTGGTGGTGAATCCCGTGGCGCTCATGCGCATAAGGAATTGTATCAATTGATGATCGCGGCGAGTGGCTCATTTCGGGTGACCTTAGATGATGGCCAAGAAAAGAAGTCGTTTTACCTTAATCGACCGTATCAGGGATTGTTGGTCAAGCCTGGACTTTGGCGTGATTTAAGCGATTTCTCTTCAGGAGCGGTTTGCTTGGTCTTGGCATCAGAGGTGTACGATGAGAACGATTATATCCGTAATTATCGCGATTTTTTAGCTTTCAAGAAAAAACAATAGCATGGAAAAGTATTTTGTTTTACTGGGTGCTAACAAGCTTCTTTTCGGGCAAGTGGTTCATCTTCGGGAGTTGGGGTATAAGGTGATTGTGGTGGCATGGAACGACCATCCCGACATCACGGGGGACATGTTCCTCCAGTTGGATGTGAAGGACGCGAAGGCCATCATCGCCCGCTTGGAGGAGCTGGGACTGAAGGACAAGGTGAGGGGTGCGCTGTCGAGCATCGACCTGGCGGCCCCCACGGTGAACGCCATCAACCGCTGGTGCGGCAACAAAACGATGCCGGAGAAGTTCGACAAGGTGCTCTCGAAAGAGGAGATGCGCGACGCGTGGATGAAGGCGGGGGTGTTCAACCGTATCTCAAAGATGGACAACGAATACTCGTTGGAGGAGATTTACGAGACCTCGCAGCGGATGAAGCTGATATGCAAGCCCAATGTGGCGGCCAGCTCGCGCGGTATCACCATCTTGGAGAAGGGTCAGACCCGCGAAGCCTTGCAGGAGGCTCTTGACAAGGCCAAGGAGACATCGTTCGACGGTCGTTGCCTGATAGAGGAGTTTGTGGAGGGCGAGGAGTTTACGGTGGATATGCTGGGCGACGCCTACGGCAACGTGAACTGCTACAGCAGCAGCATCCAGCATCACTCACTGTATGCGCTGAAGAACCACGTGACGGTGATACACCACTGGAACTCGCGCAAGTATGATGACGAGACGTGGGTGCGCATCGCCAACTTCGGCATCGCCTGTTACAAGGCATTGGGGCTGCACAGCATGTTCGGTCACTTGGAAATCATCATGAAGGAGGACGGCACGTTTACGCCTTTGGAGATGGGTGCCCGCAGCAGCGGATTCATCTGTAGCCACACCGTGTGGAAAGCCTCAGGCCACGACTACCTTGGCGACTATGTGCGGATGCTGCACGGTGAGGCCATCGAGCCGGGCAACTATATGAACGGGTCGGATGCCTCGATGTGGTTTGGCTACGACATCCCCTCACACAGCCATTCGGTGAAGGCCACGGACATCACCAAGTTCCTTGACCCGCAAATCACGGTGTTGTATGAGAACCACGACGGTCTGAAGGTAGGCGTGGACTATGGCGACTATATCAACGACGGCGACCGCGACAAATTCGGCTATGCCATACTCTGCGGGCCTCGCGATGTGATGACATACGAAAGTGTGCAGGAATCGAATGAAAAGTTCTTGGATAAATTCCTTGGTAGATGTAACTCGTTGATTGACAGTACTCAATGTAGAGTGGCAAGGGGGGGGTAAACAACTAATAATCAACAAGTTATATTTAAGAAATGGTTTTGCGGCATTTGTGCTTCCTGAGAATGAAAGGAGGATGGCCGCATGAACAACATTCACCCCACAGCTATTATTGACAAAACCGTTGTCCTGGGCGACAACAACACCATCGGCCCATACGCAATTGTTACCGGCAATACCATCATAGGGAATGGTAACACCATCGGTCCCCACACGGCCATAGGTGTACCAGCCACCGATACCAAGCAAGTGGATTATGGTTATGACAACCCTTATTTGGAAATTGGCGACAATAACATCATTCGTGAATTCTGTGTGGTGGAGCAACCCTGCTACGAGGCCTTGTCGAAGATTGGCAACAATGTTTTCCTGATGCAGGGTGTTCACCTGTCGCACGACAACATATTAAAAGACCAAGTGGTCATCACCAATCAATGCGTGGTGGGAGGTATAGCCAAGATTCTCGATGGTGCCGATTTGGGTATGGGGTGCACCATCAACCAGTATTCTGTAATTGGTCACTACAGCATTGTGGCTACCGGTGCTCCTTGTATGAAGAATGTGAAACCCTTCAGCCGCTACATCCCCAACAAGCCCATATCAGTCAACATGTATGCTTTGAAGAAGTACGGTTTTATGGATTATGTGGATGAGATTACAGCCTACGTACTGAAAGATGCAATACCCACCGCAGAAAGAATCAAGGCAATTGTTGACGAATTTGACGGTTGGGTGGAAAAGTACGGGAGAGAGACGTATTGAAAACCAAAAAACTGCGTGTTTTCTGAGATTATTCTCGATTTGAAAGAAATAATTCGTACTTTTGCAAGTTCAATGGGCATCCAGCCGATATTTGGCTCATTAACAATTTGAAGATGAATAAGTTATTTCTTATAATATATGATTTGAAAGTACCAGGAAGGGACTATAGCAATCTGTATGAAACCATCAAATCTTTGTCGGACGATTTTCAGCATCCTTTAGAATCTACATGGTTTGTGTCTCTTAATTCCAACATTTCGTCACAAAGCATTTATGACGACCTGAGAAAAACCATAGATGATAATGACAACTTGTTCGTAGTTAATATGAATGACCCAAAAGACAGACAAGGTTGGATGCCAAGGAATTTCTGGACGTGGTACGCCGAAAAAGTGAATGTGTTATGATTAAAAGCATATCTCTCGAGAATTTCAAATGCTATCAGGAAACAGCAACGTTTCCTACGACAAATATCAATGTCCTGTATGGCATGAATGGTCGCGGAAAATCCACGCTTCTTCAGGCTTTACTATTATTTTATCAGTCGTTATCGGAGAACAACACTATCAGTAAACTGCAATTGAAAGGAACAACGGTGAATGTCGGTTCCTTCTACGATGCCATCAATCGCTATGCAGGGGCAAAGTCTTTTGGGATTCAAATCGTCGATTCCCAAGAGCGAATGGTGGCTGTGTATGGCGAAGACGAAAACCCAACCAAGGCATTGTTGACATCGCTGTATGTGAATGAAAAAAATTATTTTGACGAACATTCCACTGCATTGGATGCAAACGACTCGGGTGGTGACCAAAACGTAAAACGGACACTGGGTGTAATCGATAAAAGTTCCATACGCCTTCTCAATACTTTGGAGCATGTTGTTTATGTGTCGGCTGACAGAGTGGGGCCCAAGGAATTTGTCGAGCGCAAGCCTATTGAAAAGAATTATGTTGGCGTTCAGGGTGAGAACAGTTATCAGGTGATAGAATCGCAAGGCCTTGATTTTGTAGCCCGAGTTCAGACTGAGTTGGATTTTATTTTAGGTGGAGCCTCTGTCAAGACTTCTTCTACCGAAGACAAGTCCATCATTCAACTGTATCTGGATTCCGTGAATGGAACAGAGGGCTATAAACCGATTAATGTTGGATTTGGATATAGTTATGTGCTGCCCGTTGTGTTGTCCGTACTGCTGGCCGACAAAGGAAGTGTCGTCATCTTGGAAAATCCCGAGGCACACCTCCATCCAGCGGCACAATCGCGAATTGTTTCCTTTATTCTCAAACATGCTCTCGAAAAACAACTACAAGTCTTTATGGAAACGCATAGCGACCATGTTGTCAATGGTATAAGGATAGCCGTCAAAAAAGGAGAAATCGACCATAGTGATGTGAGCATTTTGCACTTTGAGAGAGATGCCGATGTGAAGTTGGCACCCAGGTTTAAGCAAATCAAAGTGGATCGACAAGGGAACCTGAGCAACTATCCTGAAGATTTCATGGATGAATGGACCAAACAGCTTTTGGAATTGGCATGAAGCAAGCAGGCGACCTCTACTTTAACGAACTGTCACTTCAACCTTTTGGCAATCAAGAAGAGACAAAAAAGCGTATATTGACCTATTCGAAAGTGCTGAAACATTGCGGAGGGTTGGGTCACAAAAAAGTACGCTATGAATACGAGTTGTCGGCTTTGAAGATTACAGAAAACGAAACCCTTTCGGAGTATTGTTATAAGAATTTTCGAACCCCTGAACTTAATACTGCCATCAATCTAATCCTAACGACACAAAAGCATCCTTATATTGAAGACGATTCAATCCAAGAAAATCGGTTCGTAGAACACGATTATCTTGTTGAAACCGATAATGATACTTGTTTTGGCTATGGTTTTGTGACAGCTTATATTCATGACTCTTTTGCCATCGGTTTTCATTCTACCGTCACTTGGAACCGACATTGTTTCAATATCATAGTTGACAATGACCGTAAAGCACCTAAGCAAGTGTTCTGCATTTCTAGTATGGAGCATTTTGACGAGCCTTCTTTTGTCAAATGGTATGTTAATACTTATACTGTTTCTTACACGAAACGAGTTGGCAATGGAGTCATACACTTGCGTGACGACCACGGCAAAGATGTATTGCAAGAATTTAGCAACAGAATACTGAAAGAAGACTTTGTGGCTGAAATCGTCAATTCGCTCCCTTTTGCTTCCAAAGCCAATAGCTTTATCGAAAAGATTCTTGACAATGGCATCATCCATATCCGATTGACAAACACCGACCGCGGATTGGGTTTGGTCGTTCGTACCGTGAGCGATGACATACTTCGAACCACCTATTTTGCAAAACTTTTGCAAGAGAAATATGGCTGCTGACCAGTTTGCTCCACAAGAATAATCAGCCCTTCTGTTTACAAAACAATTAACTTTCAAGAGCCTATGATTCCCTTTCTTTCCCTGAAAGACGTCACCGCTCTCCACGGCGACGAAATCAACGCCGCCGTCACCCGCGTGGTCAACAGCGGCTGGTACCTGCAAGGCCAAGAAAACGAAGCCTTTGAAAGTCATTATGCACAATATATTGGCACAAAGCACTGCATCGGCTGCGCCAATGGCCTCGATGCGCTGATATGGATTTATCGTGCTTATATAGAATTGGGCATGATGCAACCTGGTGACGAGGTCATCGTGCCAGCCAACACCTATATCGCATCAATATTGGCCATCACGGAGAATGGACTCAAGGCAGTTCTGGTCGAGCCAAATCCAGAAACGCTTGAGTTGGACGACTCAAAAATCGAAGCAGCCATCACGCCCAGGACCAAGTCTATCCTTTTGGTGCATCTGTATGGCCGGTGCGCCTATACGGAAAAGATAGGCGAGCTTTGCCAACGCTACCGTCTGCATTTGGTGGAGGACAATGCGCAAGCTCATGGCTGCACCTACAATGGACGAAAAACGGGGTCGTTGGCCGAAGCCGCAGGGCATAGCTTCTATCCCGGCAAAAACCTTGGTGCCTTGGGCGATGGTGGTGCCGTGACAACCGACAACAAGGAATTGGCCGACTGCATCCGTGCCTTGGCCAACTATGGCAGCACGAAAAAGTATGTGTTCAAGTATTGCGGTCGCAACAGTCGCTTGGATGAAATACAAGCCGCTGTGCTTGACGTGAAACTGCGCCATCTTGACGAGGACAACCGAATGAGGCAAGAAGTTGCGGCATATTACTATGACAACATCAATAATCCGCTTGTTACCTTGCCGACACGGTTGCCCGACGAGAACAATGTTTATCACTTGTTCCCGATATTGTGCGAAAGAAGAGATGAACTACAGGACTATCTTAAGCAGAACGGTGTGCAGACGTTGATTCATTATCCCATTCCGCCGCATTTGCAGGAGTGCTATAAGGGAGAGTGGGGGGGCATGCAGTTGCCTATCACCGAGCGGTTGGCGAAACAGGAACTGAGTTTGCCCATAAGTCAGGTGATGAAACCAAGTGAAATGGATTCAGTTGTAAGACTATTGAACGAATTTTGATAAAGTGGTGAGATGGATAACACTCAAAGTAAGAGTTCTGGTTTTTTTGTCCTGTTAGGCAGGATGGCAAAGAACAAATGGCTCGCTATTGTCCAAGTAGCCCTCGTTGTTCTTTGTACATGCGTTTTATGGCATTCCGAAGCCTATTTCGTGCCGTATATGCTGGTCTCGGTGGCGGCATTGGTCTGCTTGTGTTTTAACCTAAAGAATGAGCGGAGGCTGCCAAGGTTTGAGAGCACGATGACATATGTCTTTTCTCTGCTTTTCGCGCTTATGATAACGCTTGCCAATTATGACCTATGGGATAATGGGGCGATGGGCGTACTCAAGTTCGTTTTGCTTTTTTGTGGGATATTCGTTTCGTTCGCCAACATCTTGTCTTTTATCGCAAGCAGGCAACGCTCAAGCAACCTCGCTCCATCCACAATGAGCAACAAGAAAGTGTTTTTGTTCACTTTTTTATTGATAGTGGTCGTCAATGGCGCCATTTTGTTCTTGTGCAAGTATCCTGGTTTTCTAACCATGGATAGCGTTCTGCAGGTGAAGCAGACCCTCGATGGCGTATATACCAACAGCCATCCATTCTACCATACCATGTTGCTTAAGCTGTTCCTTTCCATCGGACTGGCGCTGTTTGGCAATATGAATGCGGCGGTGGCTACCTATATGGTGTTCCAGATTTGTTTTATGGCCATGTCGTTTGCGTTTGCCGTGATGACGATGAACGAAATAGGTGCCCCAAAATGGTCAGTAATCCTACTTGTTGCTTTTTTCGCTTTGATGCCGTATCACATGGCCTATAGTTTTACGCTGTGGAAAGACGTTATGTTTGGAGGTCTTGTGTTACTCTATACCGTGTTCCTTTACAGAATGCTCAAAGAGGTTGGCAATGGCAAATGGAATCTGCTTGGACTAGTGCTGTCGGGCATGGGCTTCTGCCTCTTCAGAAGCAATGGTTTCTTTGCCTTCGTGGGTGTTACGATATTGTTACTGCTGTTGTTCAGGCGTCAGCACAAGCAATTGGTTCTTGTCATGATGGCCATCGTCGTGGTAAGTTTTGTCATGAAGCGCCCGGTCCTGAGAATGCTTGACGTGGCGCAGCCGGATTTGGCAGAGTCGTTGTCGATACCCATTCAGCAGGTGGCACGCGATGTGGTAGAGAACAGGGATTTTACCGAAGAACAATACCATCTCCTCGATCAATTGGCGGATGTGGAACGAGTCCCCGAAACCTATTTGTGGTATATCTCCGATCCGATGAAGGATTTGATGAGGGAGAGGAACTACCAGCAGGCGTTTTCGGAACACAAAGCGGATTATATCAAGTTGTATTTCACAAGGCTTGCCAAGCATCCGTGGACATACGTGAAAGCTTGGGTCGACCAGACCAAGGGCTATTGGAACTCAGGCTATCCCTATTGGATTTGGTGCCTTTATACCGACGGGGCTGATATAGGAATATATAGTACGGTACGCTCAGGATGGATGAATAAGGCGGTGAATAGCTATCTGTCGCATTTTTCGAAATACGAGGTGCTTAAACCGTTTTCCAGCATAGGCTTCTTCGTGTGGTGCATCTTGCTGTGTCTTTATGCCTCCATCATCAAGAAAGACAAAGTGTCGGCTTTGATGACAATTCCTGTGTTGATGATAATCCTTTCGCTGCTTGTGGCCACTCCGGTTTTCTCCGAGTTCAGGTATGCCTATAGCGTCTTTTGCACGATGCCAGTGATTGCCGTCATGACATTCGTCGGTTACAAACGAAATTAACACCATTGACTTGGAATGTCTCGTGTCCCGAAGTCCCGAGTCTAAAGAATCTCAAACCTAAAATAATCCCTTATGGATAAAATTGCAGTATTGATACCATGTTATAACGAAAGCCAGACCATCGAAAAGGTCGTTAGTGACTACAAGAAGGCGCTTCCCGAGGCGGCCATTTATGTCTATGACAACAATTCGACCGATGGTACAGCCGATTTGGCTGCAAAGGCTGGCGCAATTGTAAGGCACGAACCGAGACAGGGCAAGGGCAACGTGATTCGCAGCATGTTTCGCGACATCGAAGCCGATTGCTACCTCATGATTGACGGTGATGATACTTATCCTGCTGATAGCGCAAGAGAGATGTGCGATCTTGTTTTAAAGCAGGGGGTGGATATGGTGGTCGGTGATAGACTTTCGTCGACTTATTTCACGGAAAACAAGCGCCGATTCCATGGTATGGGTAACAAGTTGGTGCGTTTCCTGATCAATAAATTATATAAAAGTGATGTTCATGATATTATGTCGGGACAACGTGCTTTCAGCGAAGGTTTTGTGAAGGGTTTCCCTGTCCTTTCGGGAGGGTTCGAAATCGAAACGGAGATGACCATCCATGCGCTTGACAAGAATTTTGTGATAAAGGAAGTTCCTGTGTTGTATCGCGACAGGCCAGTAGGCAGCGAGTCGAAATTGAATACTTTTTCAGACGGTTTCAAGGTACTACGAACCATTGCAAGACTATTCAGGCAGTATAAGCCGTTCGTGTTTTTCAGCATCATCAGCGTCCTGTTATGGCTGGTGGCATTCATCCTTTTCATACCTGTGTTTAATGAGTATTTGCATACAGGCTTGGTGCCTCGTTTTCCAACGGTAATTGTTAGCGGAGTGATGGCGATTATGGGTATGTTATTGTGGATTTGTGGAGTGATACTTGATGTGGTGGTGAAAAAGCACCGACAGTTTTACGAAATCTTGTTGAATCAAAACAGGGCCATAAGAGATAATAAGTAGATAAAGATGCGTTTTTTGGCCGTGCCTGTTTCCATTTTTTTTTGAGAAACTGTTGTTGGCGATGAATTCCATAATTGACAAATATGTTCATAATCAGAGGCTGAAGGAGTTTTTCAAATTCTGTGTCGTAGGTGTAATTGCCACAATCATTCATTATGGTATATATTTGTTGCTTGATCGGTGGATTGCAGTTAATGTGGCCTATACTATTGGTTATGCGGTCAGTTTGTGTTGTAATTTGTGGCTCACTTCTCGTTTTACATTCAAAGAAAAGGCTACGGCGATGCGCATAGGTGGTTTTTTGGCCAGTCACGGCGTGAATTATTTGCTGCACATGCTTTTCCTCAATTTGTTCTTATGGATAGGGATGTCCGAACAATGGGCACCACTTCCGGTGTATTGCATTGTGGTACCCATCAATTTCGTTTTGGTGAGAACGGCTTTCAAGAAGTTGAAATAGTTGATGAATATATGTTGCTGAGTATCATTGTTCCGGTGTATAATGTGGAAAGCTATCTCCACAAATGTGTCGACAGCCTTTTGGAGCAGGATTTGCCAAAGGAAGAGTATGAGATTGTCCTTGTCGACGACGGCTCCCCCGATGGTTGTGGCATGATTTGCGACCAATATGCTGCAAGCCATGCCAACATTAGAGTCATTCATTGCGAAAACGGAGGCTTGAGTGCAGCTCGCAATTCAGGGCTCGAGGTGGCCCAGGGCAAGTATATCCAATTCGTCGATTCCGACGACTATTTGGAAGCCAATGTTCTGAATACGATGGTGGAAAAGATGGAGACCGACCAATTGGATGTGCTTCGTTTCAACTATCGCAACGTGAACGAGCAATATGAGGAGATTGAACCCAACAAAGACCCCAAACGCTGGGTGAGCTATTCCAATGAGGTTTGTGATGGGCTGACATTCCTGAACGAGCGATTAGGTCCGGCTTGTTACGCCTGCCAATTTATGATTCGCCGCGAATTGTTGGTCGACTGTCCCTTCAAGGAAGGCGTTTATTTTGAAGATACCGAATGGACGCCACGAATGCTCGTTAAGGCCAAAAGGGCTGCTTCAACCAATATGTTGGTTTACAACTATTTGTTCCGCGAAGGCTCCATCACACAAAGCGTGGACGAAAGGAAGAAAAGGAAAGTGTTGGGTGATAAGCTCCTTTTGATTGACTCTTTGCAAGAACAAATGAGGACGGTTACGGATAAAAGATGGTTTGAAGGGATGATAGCCCAAACAGTGATTTCGATCATTGCCTATGTTTGCGACAATTACTATGAAGAAAGGGTGTCCGTGTTGAAGGAGTTGAAGGCGAAAAATGTGTTCCCCTTGTCGAC
>CALDIA010000019.1 GCA_937901455.1 uncultured Bacteroidales bacterium
GTTTCATCACCACTTCACCTGCAAAACCATCGCCTTGATCCAGTTGGCCTTGGGAGAGAAGATTGTGGAGGTGGTGAAGTGAGATTTCGTGAAACAAAAGTTCATAAACAGTTGCGACGGAACGGAAAAGTGTCTATTTTTGCACCATAAAAACACAAGAATATGTTAGGCATCGATTCAAAAAGGGAAGTTATCACGGGGGAATTCGCCAGAAAAATCTGGAGCGAAGTGCTGGCCATTTGGCAAAGAGAGAAAGATACCGATTCAGAGGAAGCAGCTCCTAAATATGAAGTGGAATGGGTATGAGCAATTTGGTCATCCGACAGATTGAAGATGCAGCTTCATTGGCCAATTTTCATTGTGGCATACAAGCTATGGATGATTTCATCCATTCAAGTCTAGATGATAGTATTCGCAACCACTATTGCAATTCTTATTCGGTCTATCTTGGCTCAGAATTGGTTGCCATGTTTGCGCTTAGTTTCGATGCGTTGGAACTCGATTCCGATTCGCTTGAAGAAATGGCGGAAGGCATTAATACCGCCAATAAGCCCGAATTGTCGAAAAACTATGTCGATACCTTTTTGAGCAAGCATCATTATCCGGCTTTGGAAATTGCTTATTTGGCTGTTGAGGAGAAGCATCGTTCAAAAGGCATTGGGAAAGCCATCGTCAATGCCATTGCCGACATGGCGCAACGGCAGAAGACAGCAGGCTGTATGTTTTTGACCGTAGAAGCCTATATCGAAGAAGGTTACTCGGCGGTACCTTTTTATTACAAGTGCCAATTCGAACCTTGCGAGTTCAAGAAGCCCAACAAGGAGACTTTGCGGATGTTCAGGGCGTTGTACCCGAAAAGCGAATAGAAATAATATAGCCCCAACTTCACATGCAAAACGATTGCCATAATCCAGTTGGCCTTGGGGGAAAAGATTGTGGAGGTGGTGAAGTGAAGATTAACCTAAAGCATCGATATTTCCTCTATGCTGAGTCCTGTAATCTCTGATATTTCTTTTGCACTATATCCTTTGCTCATCATTCGGCGAGCCGATTGCACCATGTTCTTGTGAACGGCAGATTCGGTGGGTGCAATATCCTGTTTCTCCCATGTTTCCCAATCGGTTTCGGCAATACACGAAACAATTTGTTTATGGAGTGGCACAAGGTTGTCCTCAATGACATATTGAACTTCCTTCTCGTCAATCTGGTAATAATCATGCACCAATACATGGCGCATCCTGATAATCAAATTCCAAGGTATTTCAGAATGGGCTTCACGGAACTCCTTCGTAAGATGGTAAGCCGCTTCCCCGATAATCTCAATACTTTTTACAAGGCCATAGTAGAAAACCTCGTTTTCATGGATATGTTTCCAATCCATCCCATTCGTATTGGAGAGAAGACGATTAATGGCTTCAAGCATGTGCTCTAATCGTTCCTTATCTCTAATTGGCTCTCTCATAAATCAATTGTTTGTCACGATTGGCACTTTCAATGGCAAAAGGCAGCAAAGTGCCGTCCTCAACGATATCAACGGGACGATTCAATATCGTTTCTAAGTCGACAATCATTGCTGTATGTTTCAACAGACTAACTCTTGCTTCGTCGTCATAAACAACAAGTAGGTCTATGTCGCTTTCGGGCGTTTCCTCGCCTCGGGCAAACGAGCCGAAAAGCCAAGCCTTTAAGATAGGCTGCGTCTTGAAGTACTCGGCAATCATGTTCGTGATTATCTGTGTGGTTGTACTCATAACTGAATCCGTTTACGAGTGCAAAAATATACATTTTTCTCCAAACGCGCCTGAAATTCAAAAAAGTGGCTATTTTTGCACCATAAATCTTTGTTTTATGTCTCAGCATCTTTGTACGTCCTTCTTTGGAACCGAACCATTTACATTGGTCAATCAACCTATTGGCTTCTCTGTGATTGATTTTTGGCGATTTCAGTTTTCTAATATTTGGGATATGCAGGATCAAATTGCAGAGTTTATCGTAGCACGCGCCTTGGGCCAAACAGAACCTTATAACAAGAATGGTTGGACCCTATGGGATATCAATTATAGAGGTCGGCGTATCGAAGTGAAAGAAACGGCTTACTATCATTCGTAGCGCAAAGATGGAAAAGTTTCTACACAGCGGACTTTCAGCATCACCAAAGCCTATTCGCGTTACAAAGATTCGACCTCTGAGTTTAAGCGCCAGAACGATATTTACGTGTTTTGCCTCAATATTGGCGAAACCAAAGAATCCTCTAATCCACTTCATTTGGAAAACTGGCGATTTTGGGTCGTACCTACCGAAACTATTAATCACGTTTGTGGAAATCATAAAACCATCACTCTTGGACGTTTGCAAAAGCTAACCGATTTGATGGATGGAATAGGTTTCGATGAGATAAAAATGTTTGTTGACAAGTATTGCTAGTGGGCCTTTCGGGCGGATTTGCAATCCGACCGTATCGAACCTGCGGATTTGCAATCCGCTTCTCTATCGAGTTAATAAGCTGTTTTTCACTCCCCGACACAAATCCCATATCGCCTCAACTTCGCCACACTGACAATCGGCGAGCCGTTGACTAATTTGAAGTTTCAATCCGTTTGTATCGCTATACAAAAACGCTTTATAGCATACTATCTTGATTCTATAACTTCACTAAGTCTGTCTGGGTTCTGATAATTGTTCCAGAGCGCAATCAAAGTAATCATTTCATTATCAAAACTATAAATCAAAGAAATCTGCTTCATGTGCAACACTCGCACTTCTTGACCGTTATAAAGCACATTCTCGTAATGGATACCCGAATATGGAAACTGACACAATTGGAGAACCCCTTCATGAACTCTGCTTTCCACTCGTCTCGCAGCTTTCAAGCCGAACTCCTTGGCAACATACTCGATTTCTTTCGACATGTCGTCAAGTGCTTGGGAGAGCCATCTGTATTTATAAGCCATAACGTTTTCGTATTTGTGCAAATCCTTCCTCGCCGTCGATATAGGCGGCTTCCCCCGATTCCATCTTTCGTATGCGGTCGGTGACAATGACCTTCATTTCATCGGCGGTATGGGCGTTGGGCGAAATTGTACGAGGTTGAACGTCCATTCTTTCTATCATCTCGTCCACCTGACGTTGAAGCCACTGACTGATACTTTCGCGGGAAGTCAAAAGCGGGTTGATGCGGCGCACGGTGGCATCATCGATATCGATACTTATTGTACACATGACAAATACATTGCGTTGGTTTCTGATTGCAAAAGTACAATAATTCCGCGATAGTTGCCCAACATAACGAATTAAAACTTAATTTTGCAC
>CALDIA010000020.1 GCA_937901455.1 uncultured Bacteroidales bacterium
GAACCCACAAAAAGTAGGAGGGCCGCCATGACAATAATATTATTTATAGTGAATTTTTTCATAATCAAAAATTGTCGGTTATTGTTTGGATGGATCTGCTGCTTCAATGGCATCTACCTCAGCGATGCGTGCGCGGGCGATGTTGACCAACTCTTCGCCGTCGTAATTGTCCACGATACTCTGGTACGTATGGCGGGCTTGGAAAGTGTTGCCCTTGGTTAGGTAGAGGTCACCATAGAGGATGAAGGTTTTGGCATACCAGTACTCTGAAGAGTAGTCTCTGCCCAAGATGTCTTGGATCTTCTTTTCACAGGCATCTAAGTCCTTGTCCTTGTTGAGCGCGATGTCAGCCAGGTGATAGGCGGCTTCGGCGCAAAGGTCGTTGCTGCCCCTTCGCTCTAACTGCGTGTAGTAAGTCTTGGCCTTACTGATATCATTCAGGTTGAGCGCCGAGTTGCCGGCAATCAGCAATGCCTCGTTGAGAAGGTCGGAGGCATTGGATTGGATGATGTACTCGGAAGCCTTGAGCGCTTTGGCGTAGTCGTTGAGGAAATAGGCACTGCGCATGGCACCGTTGTTGGCGTAAATCAGTTCATCCTCCTCTGTGGTGGTCTCCGACAGCTTGTTGAAGTAGGTCAGTGCCTTGGCGTATTGCTTGTTGTTGTACAAGATGGAAGCCGCTTTGTGCAGGGCAGTGACGTTGTATTCGGTTTTGTACTTCTTGATAATCTGCTCATAATCGGCCAGTGCCTCGTTGTAAGATTTCTGACCATATTCGCATTCGGCCTTGTAAAACAGTGCCTTGGCTACGAAAGAGCCACTCGGGAACTGGCGCAGGTAGTCGGCACAAGCCTTGATGGAAGCCTCGCAGTCTCCCCGCTGATACTTGGTTTCCGCAGCCTTGAATGCGATGGAGTCCTGGCGGTCGGCAGAGATGTTCATGTTCTTGCTGCGCACATAGTCGAAAAATTCGCTGGTGCTTCCCTCTTCGGTGTAGATGTTCTCCAAGTTGGCCATGGCATCTTTTGCCTCGTGGGACCCCGGGTAGGTTTCCACTACGTATTTGTAGGTGGAAATGGCCATGTCGGTGTTGCCATTGTTGAGGTATGCCTGCGCCAAACGGGTATGCGCCTGGCGGATATACTTGCTCTTGGGGTGGTTCTTGATGAATTCTTTGTATGCAGCAATGGCACGTACATAGTCGTTCTGGGTGTGGTAGGTCACCGCCAAGTCATAGTCGGCATCGTCCCGGTATGAGGTGCGCGGGTTCGTGCTGATGAGACGCTCCAAGGCGGCAATCTTCTTGGTGTTGTTCTTCTGGTAGCCGTAGCACTTCGATTGCTGGTATATGGCATAATCGCAGTTGAACTCGTTCATCTGCTCGCACTGTTCATAATACTTGATGGCATTCTTCAAGTCTTGCTGCATGAAATAACAGTCGCCTAAACGGGCCAAGGCATCAGCCTTCACCTTCGGGTCGTTATCGTTGGTCTTGCCAATGTACGACTTGAAAGCGCTGCCTGCATCTTTGTAGCGTTTGATCTTCAGCGCTGCATAGCCCAGTGAATAGTATGAATCGTTGTAGTTCTCGTTATACGTGGCACCATCGCGTTTCTGGAACGACTGCAGGGTGTAGTAGGCATCTTGATATTGTTCGTTTCGATACTGAGCTTCCCCTTTCCAATACATGGCGTTCATGGTGAAGACAGGGTCTCGGGGTGCCGAAAGCGATTTGTCAAACATCTTGATAGCATCCTTGTTGTTGCTATTGTTGAGCAACTCCAAACCGCGGAAATAGGTGCAGCGTTGGTAGGCCTGCAGGATGGCTGGCGACTTGCTGCTGAGTTTCTCAATGGAGCTGATGGCCGCCTGATAGTTTTTGGTGGACATGTATAGCTTCGACAAGTAGGAGGAAGCCTCCTCGCTGCGGGCGGAGTGCGGATAGGTGTTGATGTATTCCTGCAAGGCGTCTATGCCGTTGTTGAATGGGCTGGTGGATGTCTGGCACTGTAATTTCGCATAGTTGAAGAGCGCATCCTCCTTGATGTCCTCATTGAAATCATACTTGGCTGCCTCTTTGAAGCTTTGGATGGCTAAAGCATATTGACCCAAGCGACGGTAACAATCGCCGACAAGGTAGTAACAGTTCTGGGTCATGGCATCGGCAGGGGTGGTCTGAATGGCCTTGGAAAACCCCTGGATGGCTTTCTCATACTTGGCCTCCCGATAGTAGGAAAAACCTGCGGCAAAGTTGTCCTCACGACTGAACTTGATGCGGTTGGCGTCTGTCAGCTTGTCAAAATCCTCCGTAGCCTTCTCATAGTCATTGAGGGCATAGTGCGATACGGCCACGCAGCGGAGCGTGTGCAACTGTGTAGTGTCGCGCATGTCGGTGACTGCCGGCGCCACATGTAGCACCTTGTCGTATTCCCCCTGCTTGAAGTATATTTGCGTCAGATAGTTGGCTACATCCTTGCGGTATTCAGAATCATCTTTTAACAGAAGGAAATCTTCCATAGCAGCTTCGTATTGTCCATTCTGGTAAGCTAACACAGCTGAATAGTAGATGGCCTTTTTCTTGTAGGGACCGGCTTGCTCACGGGCTTTCTTGAAATAGGACTTCGCCAAGTCATACTCATTGATCATCAAGTAGGAATAACCCAATTTGAAGTTGTATTCAGCCATGTTCTCAGGCTGTATCTCCGTTTCCATAATCTGGTCAAACTGGGTGATGACCTTTTTCCATTGTTTGCGGCTGAAATAGTATTTGCCCAAGTAGAAATGCGCTTCCGGCACGTATGAGTGCACAGGATAGTTGTCGATGAACGACTGCAGGTAGTAGGCCGCATCCTGGTTGTCCAACTTGGCGGCACAAACACCCATGTAGAAGAAAGAGTTGGTCTTCAGGTCCTGTTGCTTGTCCTCTGTGTTTTCGTACACATATTTGAAATATTGCTGGGCGGAGCCGTATTTTTCTTTGTTGAAAAGGTCAAGGGCTGTCTTGAATTCATACATCGGCGATTTGTAGTCTTCGGTTCGCTGCGCATATAGGTATGGCAAAGCGCAAAAGCACGCGAGTAAAATCAAGACACTGGATCTCAATAGTTTCATATTTTTCTCTTTTTTCAGAATGTAAAATTTAAAACGGACAAAAATAGAAAATTAGTATATGTCTTTTTTTTACTTCTATTTTAATTGTAAACAAGTTTTTTTGATAACATTGGTTAGGCGTAGGCTATTAGCCTATATCTGTTATCCATAACTAAAAGCCACAGGCTAATGGTTAATATCCAACATACAATCCCCATTTTTTTACTCTTTGTGTATGATGTATAGATATATTTTGTATTTTTGCGGTTGCTTAAAAAACAACTGGACAAATGACGACTTCAACTATCCTTTATGCAGCAATGACCATCGGGTTGACAGGTCTGATAGCTGCGGTGATTTTGTATTTTGTGTCGAAATTTTTTAAGGTGGAGGAGGATCCGCGTATTGACGAGGTGCAGGCCTGTCTGCCTGGAGCCAACTGCGGCGGTTGCGGTTTTGCTGGCTGTCGTGCCATGGCCGAGGCGATGGTGAACTCCCTCGACTTGAGCATTGCCTATTGCCCTGGCGGTGACTATGACAAGATTGGGGAGATTCTGGGCATCAAGGCTGAGGCACGCGACCCGCAGGTATGTGTGGTTCGCTGCAACGGCACGTGCGAGAACGCACCCTCCAAAGTGTTCTACGATTCTGCTCTAACCTGTGCCTTCGCCAACAGTCTGTTCGCCGGCGAGAGCTCCTGTCCCTTTGGCTGTCTGGGCTGTGGCGACTGTGTGAAAGCCTGTGCCTTCGATGCCATCCATATTAATCCAGAAACCCATTTGCCCGCAGTGAACGAGTCGCTTTGTGTGGGTTGCAAGGCTTGCGCCAAGGCCTGTCCGCGCGGGGTGCTGGAGATTCGCGACAAGGGGCGCAACGGCCGCCGCGTGTTTGTGGCCTGCAACAACAAGGAGAAAGGCGCCGTGGCCCGCAAGAACTGCACCGCCGCCTGCATTGGCTGTGGCAAGTGCGCCAAGGTCTGCCCCTTCGAGGCCATCATCGTGACCGACAATCTGGCCTATATCGACTATGCCAAATGCAAGGCCTGCCGTAAATGCGTGGCCGAATGCCCAACAGGTGCCATTCATGCGGTAAACTTCCCCGAGAAGAAAGAACCTGTTGCCGTGGCTGAACCCACTGTCGAGGCGTAAATCCTTTAAGCTATCCATTCTTAATATAAGGCGATTATGAATACAGAAAATATACCCCAAGTCATTTCTGAAGATATCAAACAAAGCATCCGTGCCATCCGCAGCCTCAAACGCAAGACCTTCCCCATGGGCGGCGTCCACCCGGCAGCTAACAAGATTGCCCACTCAGCCCCTGTGGAGACTTTCCCGCTTCCCGATGAGGCCGTCGTCTTCATGACACAGCACCTCGGCGCACCCGCCAACCCTGTAGTCCAAAAGGGAGATAAGGTTAAGGTTGGACAGCTTATCGGCGAGGCCTCCTCTTTCGTAAGCGCCAATATCCACGCCCCTATTTCTGGTACGGTCACCAAGGTGGACATGGTGGCCGACATCACAGGCTACAAGAAACCAGCTGTCGTCATCCAACGCGAAGATGATGTGTGGGACGAATCCATCGACACATCCTTGGATATCATCCGTGACCTCAAACTGCAAACTAAGGACGAGATTATCGCCCGTATGAAAGACAGAGGCATAGTGGGACTGGGCGGTGCCTGCTTCCCGACCCATATCAAGTATATGCTCAAGCCCGACCAGAAATGCGAATATCTGATCGTGAATGCAGTGGAATGCGAACCCTATATTTCCACCGATAACCGTGTTATCTTGGAACGCACTGAACAGTGCCTCATCGGAATCGAATTGGCTCTCATCGCCTCTGGTGCACCCAAGGCCATCATCGGCATTGAGGAGAACAAGCCCCGCGCTATCAAGAAACTGGTGGAAATGACCAAAAACTACACTAATATAGAGGTTCAGCCTCTGAAACTCAAATATCCACAAGGCGCAGAGAAACAACTTATCAAAGCTGTCACTGGCCGTAGCGTGCCCAACGGTGCCCTTCCGATCTCTGTAGGATGCATCGTAAATAACATTACGACCATGTATGCCATCTATCTGGCCGTACAGAAAAACAAACCCATTGTGCAAGCCTATACCACTGTTTCTGGCCTCTCAATTCCTGAGGACAAGTGCAAGAATTATCGTCTTCGTATCGGCACACCCATTATGGATGTCATCAATAGCGTGGGCATTCCCGAAGATACGGGGAAGATTATCTCCGGCGGCCCTATGATGGGCAAGGCTATTGCCAACCTTAACTCTTATGTGGTGAAGGGTATGTCAAGCCTTCTCTTCATTACCGACAAGGAGAGCAAGCGCGCCCCAGAGGCACCCTGTCTGCGCTGTGGTAAATGTGTGCGTGGCTGTCCTATGGGATTGGAACCCTACCTGCTCTGCACTCTCGCTGAACAACAAAAGTATGAAAAATGTGAGCCCTTGGGCATCATGAACTGCATAGAGTGCGGTTCCTGCTCCTTCACTTGCCCCTCCAACCGTCCGTTGCTTGATTTTATCCGAGTCGGCAAGAACAAAACCGGTGCTCTCATTCGCGCCCGCAACGCAAAATAGACATCAGTTGTTAGCATGTGCTATTAGCCATCAGCTAACACCCATTTTATTTAACTTCTTTCAGAGCTTCTTCCGCACGCAGGATCAATGGTTGCACGGAAAGGTCTGTATTTAAAGCCTTGCGCATCCAGACGTTGGGTGTGAGGCGGCCAAGCCTGTATATCTTAGGGACTTCAGTACCGAGGCTCTTGTCTTTAAGGTACTCTTCCAACTGGAAGTCGATGATATGACCGATAGGGTAGGCGGGTAGGTATAGCGGATCGATGATGGCATGGGAATAGATCGCCAGAATGGGCTCGTCCTTGACCTTGCTAGTAAATCTCCATTAGAAGTATCAAAAGAATGGGGAATATCTTTAGGAGATAATTTAAGAATAAAAGGAAGAGTTTTTAGTCAACCACGTTTAATATTTAAAAATCAAAATATAACTCCAAGAAATGGTAAATTCATGAGTGGACAAGCTTTAGATCCTGTTAAATTTAATGTAAATAATTTTGTCTACATATATGATTCAAGAGATAAATCTGATATTAAAAGTTGCCTAAAATTATTTGTAGATAAAGCAAGAAATAAAGGAATTAATATTGATATACAACTTAATGAAATACATGGAGTTGCTTTAAAAGATTTTCGTAATTGGGATGATATTTATAAAAATTTAAAAATAGTCAAAGAACATGCAAATACTATTAAAATGGCAATAGTTTTCTTGTCTCCTACATTAGAAAAATATTATGGAAATTTAAAATCATTTTTTACTAATGATACACAATTTGCTTCTCAATTTATTATTTCCAAAAAACTCCAAGATCCAAAAAGAGCAGGTTCAATAATGTTCAATATTGTTGAGCAAATTAATGTAAAGATGGGAGGAAAAAATTTTTACATAGATTTTTATCGCGAAAAAATAATACCACCAAATAAAGTATATATGATTATAGGACTTGAAACAAGACAATCAGCAAATGGAGAAGATTTAGTAATGACTTCATCATCAAGTAGCAATTTAGAAAAAATAATCACTTCAGTTTTTAGTGTACAAAATATTCAACAAGAAAAAGAACATGCAATTCAAACAATGATAGATTTATCACTTAAAGCTTTACAAAATTCAGGTTGTCCTCATCCTCCAGATTA
>CALDIA010000021.1 GCA_937901455.1 uncultured Bacteroidales bacterium
CCGGGCGTTTTGGGAAGGCTGTAAACCGTGGTTTGTGAGGATACCCACTGCTTTGTGAAAAGGTAAATGCTGTCGATAGTGACGACAAAGGCCTCACAGTCGAAATCGGTAGCGTGCGGTTGTGTGTTGAAATCAGTTTGATCCTCGTAAGAAAAAGCTATGGTATCTATAGTAAATATTTGATTCTGAACAGATTCATTGCTGATTCGCAAAATCTGGAGATCATGCCTATTCCCACTGTTATTGCCTATATCACCGAAGTACAGATAGAGGCTGTCTTGAGATATTTCCTCTATATCCTTATTAGTTATACCGCTGATACAGAGGGTTTCCATAATTGTAGCATCGGCGGGGTCAATTCGGTAAAGGCAGTTGTCATTGTGGTCATTGAAAGTCCAATAGCCATTATTCCAAAAAAAAAGCGTGGAAGTTCCATTTAAAGACGAATCCAGCAAACCTACAGGGATGGATTCAAGGACAACGGACTCATATTCGCAACTGCCGTCGTTGATGGTTGCATCGGGATTGTAGTTGGAGGCCAGCGAATCAGTGCAACCGCACACTTGTGCTGTGCATAGCTGCGTCATGGTAATCAAAAAGCAAAAAAACACCCACACTTTTCGCATAATAGTTTGCAATTGGATTTGATACGGCAAAGATATATTTTTTACTATTGAATTTTTACGCCGTGAAAAAAGTGACCACAATTTCCGATCCCGTTGTAGTGCACGGCAATTGTCTGTTTGTGGCGGGCGCGCATTGCTACCCCCTCTGGACGCGGCCAGCGAAGAAGAACAAGAACTGTTTTTTGAATGCTACTTTTCATTAGGTCTGGTAATTTAAAAGTTAAACATTCGGAAAAAAGAAATAAAAAAATATTGAGGGCATCTAACTGTCAAGGGCGAGGTTCTTTTTTAATCTCCACCACTGTCAGGATACGGTCTTTTACCCTGAAGTGAACTTCGTAACCCTCAAACAGAAATCCATAGATGCGGGTTTCATCGTGGTGATAGGCGGGACGAGGGTCTTGAGCCAGCACTTGTCGCAATTTCTCTACCCTAACGACCGGCCATTGGAAAGCCAGCTTATCAGGTATCTCCACGGATAAGGTGTAGTCCTCATGCTCATGGGTAAATCCTTTGGTTGCCTCTGGGTGACAGTCGGTAGTGAGCAGATAAGGCTTGATGTCGTAGATAGGGGTGCCATCCATCAAGTCGGCGCCACCCACCAAGAGTGTAGGATTCTTGGGGGAAAGGTCAACCTTAATAAGCTCCACGCAGGAGAGTCCAATCGGGTTGGGGCGAAAGGGCGATCTTGTGGCAAAGACGCCCATACGCCGATTGCCTCCGAGCCTCGGGGGACGCACTGTAGGCGACCATTTTTCCTGATGTGCCTCCGAAAAATCCCAAATCAGCCACAAGTGGGAAAACTCTTCTACACCACGTAAGGCCTCCGCATTGCGGTATTCTGGCTCAAACACGATACGCGTACGCAACAATGGCACCAAGCCGCTCTGCCGCGGAATTCCAAATTTGGTGGGAAACTCACCATATGCTCTGGCTATAATTTTCATACTCTTCTGTTTACGATAGATGCGCGCCCTCCTTTTGCATTCTTCTGTAAGAACGGATTCCGTAGAGGGATACCACCACAAAGCAAAGCAACGGAAGCGTATAGCTGACGTTGACGGCGGGGTGACCGAAAATGGTACCCTGATCAATGATCATGCCCTGCAACGGAGGCATCAGCGCACCGCCGACGATAGCCATCACGAGGAAAGCCGCACCCAGCGAGGCGTCTTGTAGAGAAACCTTCTCCAACGCTATCCCATAAATGGTCGGAAACATCAGGCTCATGAAGATACTGATGCCCATCAAGCAATAAAGGCCAGGCATCCCGACAATGAGCACCGCACCCAACGAACAGAGGCCCGCGCCGATCCCAAATATGGCCAACAACTTACGACTGTTCACGTACTTCATCAGGAAGGTGGAAATAAAGCGGCCGCACAGGAACATGATCATCGCCACAATATTGTAGTTTTGGGCCATGGCTTTGTTAATTCCTAAATTATCAGCATATTGGATAATGAAGGTCCATGTCATGATTTGGGCGGCCACGTAGAACATCTGCGTGAGCACACCTTCGCGATAGATTTTGTTGTGCCATAGGTTGGAGAGCGTCTGCCGGACGTTATTGCGTTCCTCCCCGGACGAAGTGGTGTCGGGCATCTTCACCAAGGCAATGACGATGAACATGACCAGCACCACCAGGCCGATAGCCACGTATGGGTCGCGGATGACGGCGAGGTCGTGGAGCCGGATGGAGGCTTTTTCGGCTTCAGAAAGTGTGGGGAAGATAATATTGCCAGCCGCATCGCGCTGGTCGGAAATCAGGTTCGGCAGCACAATCAGGGAGGCCACCGCCATACCACAGAGAGAGCCCATCGGGTTGAACGACTGCGCGAGGTTCAGCCGGCGCGTGGCGTTCTCCTTGTGCCCGAGCGAAAGGATGAAAGGACTTGCGGTAGTTTCGAGGAACGCCAAGCCGAAAGTGAGAATGTAAAGTGAGAAACAAAAGAAAGAGAACTTCTGCTGGTTAGCCGCCGGAATAAAAAGGAAGGCCCCCACGGCGTAGAGGGCAAGACCGAGCAAGATACCCTTCTTGTAGGAGAATTTGCGGATGAAGAGCGCCGCTGGGATAGCCATAGTGGCGTAGCCTCCGTAGAAAGCAAACTGCACGAGAGAAGCCTTCGCCGCACTCAGCTCCATTACCGTCTGGAAGGCCGCCACCATCGGGTTTGTAATGTCGTTGGCGAACCCCCACAGTGCAAATAAGGAGGTTATAAGGATAAACGGTAAAAGGTACTGCCGCTCTACAAGCTTCAACTCATTGGTTTTCAAAAAATTATTTTCACTCATAAAGATATGTTAATTCGTAAAAATGATGGGGCAAAAGTACATAAAATGTTATTCCATCCACCGCTTGTAAATCAAGTATGCGGCCGGAAAAGTCGGGAAATCTTTATACCAAGGGAACCATTTCTGCTTCACAGGTTGCCGTTTCACAGGATATTTTGTATGGCTCTCGGTCCAGGCGTACTCGAACTTGGACAATTCATCCCCAAAGGCTTTCTCATCAAATTCCTTTCCCTGCTTTACTGCCTTGATAACGGCTTCGAAAAATATATTCCATCGTTTGGCATAGTAATCTTTGACCAGCCCGCCCCACATCCGGTTGGCGTAATCGTTGAGGATCGGGCCGCCCCAGACGGTGAGCAGCGTGCGCGCCTGTTGCTCGTAATAGTCCTTCTCCTCACTATTGCTGCCCCAATTGCGGGCCGCCTCTATCCACGGTCCCAACATGAAAGCAAGATGGGTGTTCAGCAACGCATCTACGTCATCGAAGAGTTGGTTGGCAATCTTTACTTGTCGCTTCATCTCCTTAATATCACGGTTTTTATACGCATCTGTAAACTCGTTTCGAATATCCATGAAGTGGTTTCCCATCCACTGGGAGAAGAAATTCACCAAATCGTATTCGTAGCCGTTTCGCCAAAGGGTATTGGCCATATCGGACTGAATGTAGGAGTATTGCCTCACAAAAGCCTTGCAAATGCTTTTGAGCGTGTCGTTGCTATAGGAATAGTAGGGTTTGGTGTAATAGGTGCCGTGCCCCTCCAGCGAGGGACGGGCCACCAACTGCGTACCCAAACCGTAGAATGACCAGTCCTTATACACACTGTCGATCAACAACCGCCATTTGTCTTGATGCAGGCCCGACCCCATACGCGCCACGCACCAGTCATCAACCCACTGATGCACATTGGATTGCGGATTCCACACACGGTCGAAGAGATACTCGTAGATCTGCGGACTCACATCGAAGGATTCCAGGGTGGAGCCGATGCCGGTCATGTTGGATCCTGCTTCCTCCATGGCTGCGGAGAGCTTTTTCTCCAGTTCGTTGATGTTGCCCACGAGCATCGTGTTGCCACCGAAGTTGCCGAGGTAGCACCAGATGAAGGGTTGTCCGTAGAAGCCGTCGGTGGTGCGCCATACCTCAGTCTTCTCGCAGAAGTAGTCGAGCAGTACGAGCCTGTCCTGCGGCACAGCGGTGAGATAGGCGCGAAGCCGTTCTGGAGTCCACGACTTGCGCTTGTAGTAGAACACCCACGTCATCTGCAGCCAGCGGGCGGCAGGGTCGGTCTGCTGCAACGAAGCGTAAATGTTTTCGGAGACCTTGGCGAGGTAGTTGGGGTCCCAGCTGGGCGGGTCCATCTCGTTGAAGGGATCCACCCCGTAGATGTGATCGGTTCCGAAAAGTTCTATCTCTTTCTCCATGAAGGACTTCTGAATTATCGGGAAGAGCGGGTCGGTGGAATTGAGAAAATAGGTCGGATCGAACCCGCACCACGCGCTCAGTTGCTGGATGTCAGCCTCGGGGTGTATCTCGGAGAATCGTTTCGGCACATGTCCGGCGAAAGCGGGCAGCACCGGTGTCATGTTGAACTCGCGTTCGCGGGCGACAATCTGTTGTTGCAGCTCTCTTTGCCCGTTAATCCACGACATCGGCAGCGGTCCGCCAAAGCTGTCGAGGTTGGCCATGCGATGCCACGGCAGGTGCGCCGGCCCGGAAAAGTAGCTGCGGATCTCCTCATCGGTCATCCCAAACTCCTTCCACACATCGTACCAAACGGCCTCCTGCCCGGTGATGGCGAGTGGCATGTTGATACCGTTGAGCGCCATCCAGTCGATAAAGCGTTCCCACTGCGGCCACTCCCACCACGGCATCGTATAGCCGTAGGTGCAATAGTTGAGGAAGAAACGGTCTTTCACGAGCGCCTCCTTGCGGATGGTTCCCGCAGGCAGCCAAAAGTGCAGCGGCAACGTCACCGGCTCACACGCTAACCAGGAAACGTGCACGCCCGCAATGTGCTTCAGGTAATAGTTCAACCCTGTAGCTAATGAGTTGTCGTTATTGCCGGTGATTTTGATTTTGCCTGTTTCAGCCTCAGAATATGATTTCGACACAACAGGCTCTATTTGGAAATAATCTGTTGTATCTAAACGATAGACAAACACAAAGCTGGTGTCTCTGTCACCGAGAATACGGTGTGCGAGGCCGTCAATAGGACGATCTTGTCCATAAAGCATCATAGTCGTCACACTAAAAAACAAACACAAAAGGGACAGCTGGAGATGATTTCTCATAATGATGAATTTGGCGGCAAAGGTACACAAATTGCTTCGTTATACATGTTAGATGTGAACAGAAAAATTGTAATTTCGCCCTTCCAAAAATAGGGACCAAGATGGAAGAATTTGATAAGAAGAAAAAGAGAAAGAAATTCTTGGAAAAACCGCTTTATCCAGGCGGATCAAGAGCGTTGCGCGAATTCGTAAATGCCCACCTCCAGTACCCACAGGATGCCATAGATCAACGCATTGAAGGTGTTGTTACCATTGCCTATCAGGTAAACGATGACGGAGAGGTTGAGAGTCCTACTGTGGTAAAGAGCCTTTGTCCATCCTGCGATGAAGAGGCACTACGCATCGTACAGTTGCTTCACTACAACAAGGCCCGAAACCGAGGAATACGTCTTAAGATGAACAGCAAGCTGAATATAAATTTCCGTCTCGCTCCCGCTCCAACGGGCAAGACCATCTCCTACACCCTGACCTCATCTTCAAAAACGTCAAACCACTACAGCTACAGCATCACACTGAAATAAGGAGCAATCATTCGCCCGCACAGGCATACACATTCTTCCCTACATCAATTCCATCTGCGCCATAACATTCCCCACGGCCGTGGCTTCCACATCTCCTGTGGTGACTTTCAAGCTAGTTGCCTGGGCCGTGAGTTCGTTCAGCAAGGTGTTCTGCGAGCCGCCACCGATAATGTGCAGTCGCCGTACGGGTTCATCAAGCATTGAGTTGAGGTCGCGGATGGCTGTAGCATAGCGTTGAGCTAAGCTTTCCAGCACGCAACGTATGGTTTCACCGCGCGACAATTCCTTTCCAACAGCCTGGTTAATGGCTTGTTGCATAGAATCTGGGGCGGTGAAGGCGGGGGCGTCCACATCAATTTGCGGTATTTTTTCCACCTTACGGGCCTCGGCGGTCATCCACAACCAGTCGCTGGTTTGCCATTCCTGAGCGAGCTGCTGCAGAATCCAGAGTCCAGTGATGTTGCTCAAGAAGGTGATGTTGCCGTTGGCGCCACCCTCGTTGGTGAAGCCCGCATCACAAGCCTGCGGGGTCAGTATGGGTTCCCGCAAGGAGACTCCCAGCAGGCTCCAGGTGCCTGAGGAGAGCCACGCTGCGGGCTCCTTCATCGGCGGAATGCTTATGACGGCCGAAGCCGTGTCGTGACTGGCCACAGCAACGACCTGAACAGTCGGGGAGAGGCCCGTATCCTCGATGATATCGGGCAAAAGGGCACCGCAGACCGTTCCGGGCATCACAATCTCCTGAAACAGCGATTTCGGGAGTCCTGCATCCTCAATAAGTTCCCAATCCCACTCGTGGAGGCGGGCGTTGAGGAGTTCGCTCGTGGAGGCGATGGTGTATTCGTTGGAGGCCTCACCAGTTAGGTAATAGCGGAAAAGGTCGGGCATAAAGAGCAGCTTTGCACCCTCATCGACAGGTAGCGTACCCGCCTCTTTCATGGCCAACAGCTGGAACAGCGTGTTGATTTCCATCACCTGCGTGCCGTTGCGACGATAATGCGCGTAGCGGTCGCGGGTGGCGAAATAGCGTTCGGGGAGGCCTTTCGTGCGCGCATCGCGATAGCAGACAGGCAGACCGAGCAGGTACCCGTGCCGGTCTATGAGGCCGAAATCGACGCCCCATGTATCAATGCCAATGGAGACGATACGGTCACCATACCGAGCGGTAGCCTTGCGCAACCCGTCTTTCATGTCCTGAAACAACGCGGGAAAATCCCAATAAAGGGTGCCACCAAGGCGCACCTGCCGATTCTGGAAACGGTGGATCTCTTTGAGACAGACCTTCCCGTCTTCCAGCCATCCGGCTATCACACGGCCGCTGCCACCGCCAAAGTCACATGCGAGGTAAATGGCATCACTGTATTTAATCTTAGTAGCCCTATTTTCCATTGATAAAAAACAAAAGTATCGGTGCAAAAGTACAAAAAAAACATCACCGATTCTGACTTCATCATTACCAACTTCATCAATCCCGTGGCTCCCAAATTGATAAAGCCTATCGCCAAAAGAAGGCACACTTTCGGGAAGAGAGTGGTAACCGCGGTAGTAACGGTCGGTTATAAGTTCAACTTGGAAAGTTATAAAAGCGGGTAAACAAACAAGCCCGCCGAT
>CALDIA010000022.1 GCA_937901455.1 uncultured Bacteroidales bacterium
AAGAAGTACCGATAACCCCCCATAGCGGGACGGGAGGATTTTGGCGGGTATGTGGTGGTGCGGTTCATGGCGCGAAGATAAGGTTGTTGGAGGTTGTAAAATTTGGATTAATGGATGGCAATTGGAAAAAGATCTCTTATGTGTTATATATCAGATGTTAATTCTAACTTTTTCTTTTTAACGAACGACTTGATAATACAGGTTATTATCCACAAAATGGCGGATATGCCCATAATTAATAATCTAACATTCTGCTTCTGATGGATTACCTGCTTCTCTTTGGCATACAGTTCAGGACAAGACAAGATATTGCTCTCAACCTCGTATTTTTCTGTTACCAATAGACTCAAATACGCATTGAATTCTATTAGAAACAATACGATTAAAACAACGAGAACCACATTTAATACTATGTGGAAAATCCTGCTATTTACTTTTCTCCGCATTTTCTTTTATGTCTTTAGTGCAATCATAGATGCGTGGGTTGCCATCAGTGGATGCATCTTTGGCCATTATAGCATCAATCATCAATTGCACATTTGATGGTGCAATGATTCCAGCAGGTGGCATTTGAGGAAAAGCTTCTCTGGTGATATCAAAGTCGCCCTCCTTTAGGCTATTAGTGGATATGGTCACGCAACTTCTACCTACAAGAGAATAAGTGCCAACATATTTTCCGTATCCATAATATGGATTGGCTTGTGTTTTCCCGTCCTTCTCAACGTATTTGGGTAAAGGATCTCCATCGTTTAGCAGTGTCTCGTAGTAAACAATAATCTTGTCGGGTTTAGCAGATGGTATCAAATACGCTTTTGCAGAGTTCCCCTTATTAAAATGGTCTCGAATATATTCTTGTGCCTTGGCCCCATCATATTTGATTAATACAGCGTCTCCGATTGGTCCAAATTGACCTGATGAAGGGAAATATGAACCCATATATCTACCGTAGGTGTAAATTCTAATGTCGTTCTTCGTGAAAACACCAACAAAAACATGGCCTACCCCCTCGTTTTCGACAAAGAGTAAGGCTTCCAGCCCTTCTAACTCTCTTCCGTCCACGACTCTATTCTCTGCAAACGCGTACGTGCTGTTCCACGGGAACTTCCCCGCTAATGGGTCCACGCTCCAGAACCGCCCGATGCGGGTGTCGTGCATGCGGTACTCGAAGGCGTGCAAAGTCCCCTCTCCAAGCACCTCATTGTCAGCCTCCTGCCCGTTGAAGAAGTACCGATAACCCCCCATAGCGGAACTTTTGTTAAAACTCTGAAATCCAATGTTTTGCATAAACCGTTATCTCTTAGTGTATATTATTCTGAAACTATACTATTAGTGTCCGATGCTTTTCTTCAACAATGCAAAGATACATTTTTTTCAATCACCATGTTACCACTTTGTTTACGATTGAATACTGTTCTCCCGCAGTCATTCGCAAATATATGCGTGTTGTTTCAATGCTCTCGTGGCCCATCAAATCAGCCAACAATGCTATATCTTTGTATTTATCCAAAAAATTCTTGGCGAACCTATGTCTGAACGAGTGGGGATAGACCACTTCTGGTGATATCCCATATTGAACAGCGTATTTACGCAACCCCTTGCATATCCCTTCCCTTGTGATTTGCCGACCAAATCGATTCAAAAAGACAAAACCGCTTTCAATCTGCTGTGTCTTCAGCCAATCCAAAGCAGAGTCTGCCAGTTTTCTGGGAATGTAAATTCGGCGGATTTTCCCTCCTTTAGACCGCAGGTCAATGTGACCTACCTTCAAATGTTCGACTTTAACCTGCAACGCCTCACTGATTCGCGCTCCTGTGGCAGCAAGAAACCATACTGTGAAATACCACTTCATCTGCCCATTCGTCTTCAATTTGTTTTTGAAATATTGATAGTCCTCTTGACTGATGACATTCTCCAAGTAATGTTTTTGTTGAGTTTGCACCAGCTTCAATTTCAGATTTCCCTTGCCGATAAAGTCCAGATAGTGGTTCAACGCATTTATCTGAATGTTAGCTGAAGATGGCTTGTAATGCGTTTCACAATGTTCTTTGTAATTCAACAAGCTGTTTTTATCCATATTAGTGTAATAATCAAAATACCTTTTGACTGAAGTGGAATACATTTTTACGGTTCGTTTAGACAAATTCTTTTTCCGTAAGTAGATTTCAAATTTTTCCTTGTTCATTCTTTTACTGATAAAAAAACATGTACAATATACTTATGTAGGTTCTGACCAAAAACACATATCGGAATATTGTTGAAAGTTTTTATTAGTATTTGATATATTGGAGAATAAGATAATTTTGCGCTTTATTATTTTCTATTAAATTCAATGTTGGATAATTATAAGAGACTGCTGTTTATAAACTATTATGAAGAGCCTGATTCGTCAGCCAATTCTCCAGCAAGCATTCCTTCTTGTTGAACATGCTCGATGTCCAGCATTTCTGATGCGGCATTGACCAAATGGTACCCGCCTTTCTTCTTGCTGCCTGTGTATTCAATGAGTCCCTGCTTCTTAAGGTATGACAGGTATCGTTCCATTGTGGTTCTCGGATAGGACGTGTGAGACATGAGTTCTGTGGAACGGCAACCAGGATGCCCCTTGATGTAATCGAGCACAGTATCGAGCTTCTCCTTCGGTGGAGCAGACGGGCTTTTTATACTCTGTTCTTCTTCGGAATACAGTTGTCCGCTCTCCATTCCTCCTATAGTCGCTTTTAGATAATCTTGAATCTTGTGTGGTGCATGGGGATATCTATTGGAGTCAAGTTTGAAAGCGAGAGGAGATTTCATCCAAGGCATAGTCTTCATAACTACAGCCTCTCCGACACATGAGGCGATGAACTGGAAAGGGACTATAATGGATGGGGATATTCTGATAAATTCTTTATTATCAAGAAGCTGAGTCAAGTATTTGATGGTGCTGTAGCGTGTGTATTTGGCACCATCCACCGTATAGACCTTTGCCTCATTTCCGTTCTTTTTGCAATAGAATATGTCGTCAATGGGTATGTGCATACAGTTGTTTTTTTCATCACATACATCAATCATTCTGGCGTATTGGTAAACTACCCGAACCTCCGTATCCAAAGACTGGCGCAAATGTTTTCTATCTCTCAACATATAAGGGAAAAAGTTGAATGCAAGGTTACGGCAGAAAATGAAAATGAAATGTTTAGAAAAATAATAAAATGATCCACATTCACTGATTCTCACTGCATTACACTTCATAATAAATGAGTAGCCAGAAGCTAATTCAACACATCCTATCACAAGGCAGGCTATGACAACCGAAAGCCAATATAGCGAAGTGTGGTTTAGATACAGTTTAGGGTATAGGATATAATAGTTGGCGTATAATGTGACCAGCAATAACAAACCAGAAATAAACTCTTTGACTGTGCTACCTAAATACGGACGAAGAAAAGCATTGTATGAGAAAAACCATAACAGAATGGCACAAAACAGGATGTTCAATATAATGGCGACAACCGAGTGCGAGTATTTCATAACTTTATAATTTGAATACATCTGCAAAGATATTCATTTTATTCCACCGTTATTCCTCTAAACATTATTTAATCCTCCAAAACAGCACTTTGGAGGATTAAATAATTGTAAAATTACAACACTCTGATTATATGATGCTTACCCCCCCCTGTAAAACATCAGTCAAATGGCACATAGTCATATTCTTGCCGTGGAGGAACATATTTATGGTTTGGGGTATAAAATAGAATGGGAACAGGCAGTATCTTTGCTGCCGAAATAACAACCTTAGTAATATGTATCCAAACAGAATGCTATGAAAAAAGTACTAACATTGACAGCCTTGGTAGCCATACTCCTACTTGGCTCCTGCGAAAAAGAAAACGGGGATGCAGCGATGTACCAACCCTCACCCAATAGGGTCGTTGTCATCCTATCTGACAGCAAAACAGCATCTATCACTTATCTCCTATCTCAAATAGGACATGATGCAAAAACCTGTAACGGATGCGTTTGGGATGGCGGGAAAATGGTTCATGAGAACTGTATGGGAGACGGTCACTATTGTG
The DNA here is from genome assembly GCA_937901455.1 of uncultured Bacteroidales bacterium. Classification (GTDB taxonomy): domain Bacteria; phylum Bacteroidota; class Bacteroidia; order Bacteroidales; family WCHB1-69; genus F23-D06. The sequence continues at coordinate 4,059 of CALDIA010000022.1, forward strand.
CCTTTGCTGCTGCCGTCCAACTTCAGCAAATCGGCACCGATATCACCGCCACCACAACTGACACGTTCGATTTGACATCGGAGGACTTCTTCCTTATGCCGGATCGCTCGCTCTACTATGGAAAGGATGAGAAGGGCAACGACATTTACCTGAACATTCCTGAACAGATGGCTTATCGGGACACGACAACCCTACAGTTCAACTTTACGGGACTGTTCTTCAGCGAAACAGCAGCTTACAGCAATAATTAGGTATGAGAAATCCACTGAAAGAAGAACCGCCATCATTACGCATGGGATCAACTCTTTAAAAATTGAAGGAAGTTTACTTAACAATTAATAAGTCGTTATGTTACAACGAATTAGAAATAGCAGATGGTCTAAAGTAGTCGCTTGTTTTTTGGTGATATTGATGTTTGCGGAGATAATCACCCCCACAAGTCTATATGCCATCACAGGTGGCCCAAGCCAACCTGAGATGGCTGGATTCACCCCGACAAGCACAGACAATATGGTGGATTTGTTCAGCGGGGACTTCCATTATACCATTCCGATTATGACAGTTCCTGGACCTAATGGTGGATTTCCAATCAATCTAAACTACGCATCGGGCGTGGGCATGGAACACGAAGCCTCGTGGGTCGGACTCGGTTGGAATCTTAACCCTGGGGCCATCAATCGGCAGGTGAGAGGGATTCCCGATGATTTCCTAGACGACATCGTCGAGAAAGTCTATCACCGCCGCGACAACAACACATTTCTCTTTTCCCTTGGCGGTGGCGGTGAAGTCTTTGGAGCTGATTTTGGCATCGGGTTAAGCAGAACAAATTCGTTTATTTATAACACTTACAACGGAATATCGCTTTGCAGGAGGTTCGGTATTTCTGCTTCGTATGTCAGGGACAGAACCGTGCAAGACCATAAAAACAAGCTGAGTTTCTCCGCAAGTGCAAGCATTACCCAAGATTCCGACAACGGTGTCACCACCTCGTTTTCTATGAACGGCGGGAAAAACCTCAAGGCAGGATTTAACTATGGATACAACAGCAAAAGCGGCACCTATACGTATGGGAATCAAATATCGCTCAGTATCTCCAAGCCTATGGAGGTAACGAAGGAGGATAAATCCACGGAGACAAAGACAAAAACAACGAGTTGTGGCGGTGTTGGGCAGTCCTTTTCCACGGCAGCCAATCTTCCTCCAATTCGTATTCCGATGGTTTCCAACAGTTGGGGTGTTTCCTTTCAAGTCGGGGGTGCAGGAGCCTACTTGGAAGGATATGGAACCGTCAACTGCAACATCGTTTCCCAAACAACACCTCCTAACGTGATTAGAAATCCCGCTTGCGGTATTCTATATGCCGATAAAGCAGGAGTGAACACACTACAGGATTTCAACAGAGAAAAGGAAATTTGTGTGGACCACGATTCCAAAAATCTGCCGTTGCCAGTTATGACCAATGACTTGTACAACATCACGGGCGAACTGCAGGGTGGAACTTTCCGGGCTTACAGGTCTGATTACGGGCATTTTTACGACAACTGCATTACAAACAACACTACAGCCGATGATATAGGAGTTGATTTGGCATTTGGGAACGGCGTCCAACTTGGAACGAACCTCTCATTCTCAAATGGTAATTCTACAACAGGAGACTGGGAAGATGGAGATTATAATCCGAAACTAGTATTCAGGAACAAGACACAGTATTCAAGTCAAACGCCCCAAAGTATCCACAAGTCATTGTTTGAACCTTTCTATTTTAAAATGGCCGGGGAACAAACAGCTGCCAGCGTCGGTCTGTTGTCGGACATTGGTTTTGAAAAAGCAGTGCGTTTCCCCATCCAACGTGATTTCAAAACAACATTCTGGGGTGGTAGAGATTATCGTTATTATACGAACAATCAGCTTTCAAGCGGGAATACAATATCTCACTTTGAGCAGTCGGCGCGTACCGTGAGAACCAATTCCATTGAATACAAGACCAATGGAACAGGAGAGCATCGGGCGAGTCATCATATTGCCCAATTCTCCATATTAAATGCTGATGGTGAACGGTTTACGTACGGAAAAACTTTGTATAATTATCTTGAAAAAGAGGTCTCTTTCTCCATTTCACATGGGGCGAATAGGATAGACAGCACTGTGATCCGAGACTACACTCTGGCAATGGCATCTCCCAACACCTCGCCCAACCAAAGGGTTGGCAAAGAAAAGCTTTATTCTAGCACTTCAACACCAGCCTATCCGTACTCTTACTTGCTTACTTCCATCACGTCTCCTGATTATGTTGACCTCACAGGGGACGGCCCGTCCGATGATGACTTGGGTTATTGGGTCAAGTTGGACTATTCTTTCAAATGTTCTTCCAACAATGCCTATTGTTGGCGTTTCCCGTATCAGGGTGCCAACTACTTTATGGGGGACAGATCGAACAAAAACGACGACATCGGCAGCTATTATTATGGGGAAAAAGAAATTGCATACGTGGGTACCATCAGCACCAAAACCCACTATGCTGTTTTCTATACTTCGCCCAGAGAAGATGCCCTCGGGGTTAGCAATGAACAAATGGGAGGCTGTTCTCAATCACAGATTCTTTACAAATTAGACAGCATAAAACTGTTTAGCAAAGAAGATCCGTCGGTCGCCATCAAGACTGCCGTGTTCGAATATGACTACTCACTTTGTCAGGGTGTGCCCAACAACACAAACCCAGGACATGGAAAACTGACGTTGAAAAAAGTGTATTTCAAGTATGCCGATAATATCAAGGGAACACAAAATCCGTATGTTTTCCAATACAAAGGCTGCAACCCCCACTATGCGCCAGAAAAAATGGACCGATGGGGTAACTACAAAGGCGATGCCAATTACTTTGAACATTACGCGACCCAAAATCCGGATTCTGCAAATGAATGGGCAAGTTCATGGCTGTTGACAGATATTGATCTGCCGGAAGGAGGCCACATCAAGATCGAATATGAAAGCGATGATTATGCGTATGTGCAAAATCAGCAAGCAATGTATATGGCCGAAGTGGACAACCATACTTCGTTCCAGAAAGAAGATGGGAAATATTACATCTATTTCAAGAAACGCCCCAACACTAATGCTTCCGATTATGTGGCTGGATTCAAGCACAATCTAATGTTTTTCAAGATAGCCGTAAGATATAAAGTTGGAAATGGAAATGATCCTGACTATATACAAGGTTATGCGAAAGTAAAATCCGCAACTGATTTTTCTTCTGACATTGGCAAAATAGAAGTGGAGCCTTTCCCTGTCTTTGACATTCACCCAGTTTATCTCTTTGCATTGCAGTATTTGAAAAACAACCGTCCAGACCTGCTTTTCAATGGTGCAGACGAAATGGAGAACAGCAGCGATGCGGCGGCTTTTTTCAGAGCTCTGGTTTCGGGTGGTGTCATCGACAAAGTTAACGCCATGAATGGAAATGCTGAATTTTATCGCCACTGTATGTTTAGCGGGGATTACAAGCATTTGGCTATTGGAGAGGCAGGAATGCCCTCATACGTCAGATTGAATGTGCCTGACAAAATCAAATATGGTGGTGGCAGCAGGGTGAAATCTATCACCTTGCACGACAATTGGACAAAATCAGATAGCAGCTCCTATAAACAGGAATACTTCTATAGAACAATAGAAAATGGGAAACTGATTAGCAGTGGCGTTGCTGAATATGAGCCAACAGTTGGGGCAGAAGAAAATGCAATGCGCTATCCTATTTACGATGAGGTGAAAAAACAGTTTTTCATTGAGGACGAAATGTATTGTGAAGAACCCTATGGTGAATCCTATTTTCCTGGAGCAAATGTGGGGTACAGCCAAGTCATTGTGAAAACATATACTCCAAGCTATGCCACTCTCTCCACAGGCGGAATCCAACGGTTTGAGTTCTATACGGCCAAGGATTTTCCCGTCTCTGTATCTCAAACTGACCTCGAATGCAAAGTGGATCCCGTTCCAAATGTATTTGAACTGATTACCGCAGGATTCAAACAAACCAGTTCCTCCTGCTATTCCCAAGGTTATCAAATAGAATTGAACGATATGCACGGAAAGCAAAAAACCATCAGCACTTGTCCTTTTGTGAAAGGCTCGATAAACGATTCTTTGATTGCCAATGTCGAACAGGCCGGCTATACCTCACGAATAGAGTATCATTACAGGACCAAAATGGAAAACGGGGTACAGAAACTGGACAACCAAGTGGAAGTGCTGCTTGATGACGGCAAATCGGAAACAAAAATACTGGGTCAGACGTATGATTTTGTCATTGACCAGCGGCGAAACCATTCCAAAAGCATTGGCGGTGGTGCGAACGCCCAGTTCATGATGGGGAATGTGACGCCGCCTTTGGTGGGAGTGTCAGCATTACCGTCATTCGATTGTTTTGAGGAGGATGTCAAATCTGTCGCAACAACGAAAATCATATATAAGACTGGGATTGTTGAATCAACCAAAGCATACAATAATGGATCTATCATCACCACAACAAACCTGCAGTACGACCCCTACACGGGACAGCCTTTGTTGACCACCGTGACCAATGAATTTGATCAACCTGTTTATCATTATAACATGCCCGCCTATTGGTATTACCCCAATATGGGCAGCGCGGCCGACAATTATCGGGCTGCCTTTTATGGAAATCTGTCCCTGCCAAACGGACAGCCTGTTTTCTCCCAATACGATATGGTTGGTGTAGATGGCCAAGATTATCGAATAAATTCATTATCTGGCTCTTATGCACAATGCTGGACTAATGTTGGCAACACATCGATTAATCTTTCCAACAAGGAAATAAGTCAATCTCGGAATGCAAACCGCTTGAATGAAATGGCTGCATCTATTGCATCGTTACAAAATCCAGTCTCCCTTTCCAATCGTCGGCTTCCTGTACTGGACGATTTTAACGCACAAAAGGACGAATGCTTCCCATTTCATGATTGTCAAGGTAATATTCGATATGCTCGAATTATTTATCAACCTGCGAGTGGGGAGCTTTATTTCTTTGTTGGCGATGATTATGAAAAGTTCTGTGGAATGGAATTGAGGGAATTGATGATACACTACAAATATGTCCTATGCAAACCCGTACGCCTGCCTGACAACCTTTCCTTATCCCAGTGCCTCTTCCGCAAAAACGGATCCCAAATTATTGTTTATCAAAGAGATTTTGGAGATTATCCGATTACATCTTTTGAATGGAATGACCCGATGGGCTATTTCCCTGAATGTATGGACGGCGTTTTGCAGGCCTCAGCAATGGAATACAAATCCGATGGATGGCCATACGATTATGGTGATGCTAATGTCATTTTGGCAAGCAGCCAAGAATATTTGGGTATTCCCAATATTTATCGAAGCCTCCGGGCAAATTTGTATGTAACGGAACGAAACCAAACGGGAACGCACAGCCAGTATGCGACCAACACGGCTTACGATGGCACATTCGCGACTTTCTCACCGTTCTATCACGGGCGCGGCAACGCAAACAACATGCAAAAACCCTGGACATGGACGGCCGAAATCACCAAATACAGCCCCTTCAACTTTGAAATTGAAAATGTGAACGCGCTCGGCATCTATTCTTCCGCCCTGTATGGATACAAGAACTCTTTGGTGACAGTCGTAGCGAACAACGCCCGATATGATGAAATCGGGTTCGACAGCTTCGAAAACGACCCTGACATCCTCATTGGAAACAAAAGAGGACATATAGTCTGCGCAACATCTGACAATACGACAATCTCTATCGATTTCGCACACACGGGCAAACATTCGTTGCGGACTCGGAGACTGAAAATCTATTTGGACAAAAGCCATTCCAATCTGGAACTTCAAGCAGGCAAGAAATACCTGTTCACCTGCTGGGTGCGCAAACCCGACTGCCCCACCTTGGGCAACTTGGGCGATGATTACAATTTCACATACGACAATACGACAGCAGGCGTTGTCAAAGAACCGAAAGTGGAATGCTGGCAACGGATCGAGAAAGAATTCGTTTACAACGGCAGTAACACGCTTGAAATACAACCTATTTCAGGAGGAATCTTCTATGTGGACGACATTCGAATCATGCCCGCCGATGCCATCGCCAAATGCTATGTCTATAGCCCTCTGAATTACAGGTTGTTGGAAGAGCTGGATGAAAACCATTTTGCCACATACTACAATTATGACGAGGAAGGGACCTTGGTCCAAATAAAAAAGGAGACCGAAAGAGGAATTATGACGGTAAAAACCACACGCCAGCATATTAAAACCAACTTATCTCAATCCCAAAATCCATAGAAACCATCCGTATGAATAAAATAACTTTTTTGACAACCATTTTATTGCTGTTGTCAGGATTGGCTTCCAAGGCAACCAATCCTTGTGACGGGCAAGGAGGTGTGAACGTGTCCAAAACACCGTCTTATTTCCCGGGAGACGGCGTATCCGTGACTTTTGTTCCGAATGACTTTTTCACTTTTTTATGGCCGGAAAAGTGGTCGGCAAAATCCAGCTTGTCATTTGTTTTGGTGGCAGTCAACAAAGGTCAGACGGTGGAGGAAGCATTGTCGGATAACAAACCAATAGTGCAGGAAAATGATATTAAAAGCTATTACGTCCAATATCCATGCGACGCACCTCCTTTAGCGTTTGGTGAGTACGCGTGGCAGATTAAAAACGTCGAAGGAAAGACCCTGCTGACAACCGATTTCATTATAGGCGAAGTGAATTCGTCTGGTTACGAAATTATCTCACCAGAGAATGTGTGGATGTACACCAAAGAGCAGCTGGACGGAAGCTATCACATCGCATACGATGGGGTGCTGCGCATACATTACACCGAGCCTTACGAGGTGAATGCAGACCAAAAGTTGCGGTTTTGCATTTATGACTCTCACAGGAACATCGTCCTTCGAACCGATGATGAGGGACATATAGTGGAACCTGCTGGATATTCAATGACATCCCCGACTATTAAAACGGGCGAGAACTGGCTCAGTTTTTCTGTTGGATTATGCTCTTATTACGACAGCTTTTCACATGATTATCCTGATGATTACTACCTTGAAGTTTGGGACAGCAAAGGGGAGAAAAGTTTCCTGCGCTTCCGATGTATTCATTCTATGCCAAGATTAGTTCAAAAAGCCAACAAAATCAACTGATTATGAAAAGGTTAATGCTATTTATTTTGATGCTGTTTGGACTGCTGATGGGTTCCGAAGCTTCGAATGAAACCTACAGCAAGTGTCTGCGTGGATCGGATATTCGTTACAACGCTCAGCTGGCCATCAATTCACAACATTATAACCGAACAAATTGGAACGTTTCTAATCCGTTCGTGAGAGTACGACTGTACCTTGCCGAAGACCGTTATGTGACACATTCCAACAACGAGGACTTCTCGGTCATTTACGACATTACCTTGACAGGCGATAATATTCCATCAATCACCTTGACAGACACCTTAAACGTAGGTTATCGTCAAAACTCTCCGTACCGTGACTTGGACATAAACGAATACCAAAACTATAAAGCCGCTTCCTTGAGAATAACTTCCGATCCAACCAACATTACGGAAGACATTGTCTTTGAGCTGCAACTATGCTACCCTCGATTTACAAAAACAGACTCGGTTGGCACCCCTTTTGACTTGAGACGGAAATATTTGGAAAACACCAACGAACTCCTGCTCACTTGGGGCTATCTTGACGGTGCTGACGAATATGATTTGGAATGGCTGTTTGTTGACAATCCCACGATGTCAAATAACGTTTCGTATGATTTTGCCAATGCGACGCGGATCACTACTTCCAACAACTATTACAAGATTCCGCTGGCATACCCAAAAGGAAACGTCTTGTGCAGGGTACGGGGCCGGGGCACCTATGTAAACGGTGAGCATTATCCTGTCTTCGGACTATGGAGTTTCACCACTTCATCGGACAGCATCATCCCTGATTCCAATCACATTTGCCGCTATGACTTTGCTGGTTTGGAGGACAGCCTCACGTGGCAATACACTGCAGTGTATGCGGAGGATGGTAAGCGCAAGGAGGTGATCACATTCTATGACAGGACTCTCCGTGACCGTCAAGAAGTTACGGTGTTGAATACAGACAGCGTTGCCATTGTTGGCGAGACGTTCTATGACCACATCGGGCGGCAGGCCTTGCAAGCCCTTCCCTCTCCGACGCCAAGCAGAGGAATCCGATATTATGGTACCAATGGCACAGATGTCGGGCTGTTCAACGGGTATTTCCCAAAATCACAATACGACTATGACGTTACACTTACCCTTAACCAGATGTTTCCGGCAAATGCAGGCAGTGCGTTGTATTATTCGTCAAACAACCCATTCGCAAATCATCCGCACTGGCCAAATGTCAACCAAACACCTTGGGACAGCGGATATACCTACACCCATGTGCGATACCTCAACGACGGAACCGATAGGATTCATTCTCAAAGCACCGTTGGAAACACCTTTAAAATGGGCAAGGGACGTGAAACCAGATACTTTTACGGCAATCCTTCCCAAGCGGAACTTGACCGTCTCTTTGGCAACGAGGTTGGGGATGCTTCCCATTATCAGAAAGTATTGGCCGTTGATGCCAACGGTGAAGTAACGGTATCCTACTACGACATGAAAGAGCGCCTAATCGCCTCCGCCATCGTCCCATCCGCTGACACATCCCTGTTGCTGGCTGTTGACAATACACCACCTGCCCACGACTTGTACAGCACAATCATCTTTGATGATAGCAGCCGCCAGTATGTCCAAAACATTGTTGTTGGCGAATCGGCATATTATTCTATTGATTATGAAATACTTCCTCCTGACGCTTTCTGTGACACCTGTCAAGAAAATACTGGATGCATAGATTGTCGATACACAGTTGTTTTCAGTCTTTGGGATCCCGAAACGCTAAGTTATATTTTCAAAGACTCGCTTGTTGTTTCTTCAGGTACAACGTTGTCACACAATGTGCACCTCATGCCCGGCAGTTACCTGCTTTACAAAAGTGTAGCCTTTGTCAGCGATGATGACATCGCTGAAGCGGCTTTTTACCAATATCGGGAAAGACAGCGGCGATGCGTTCACTATACGCCTGCTCCAATACATCCTTGCTACACGCCATGTGAGGAATATGCCATGGAAGTAGCCGGCATTGACAAACCAGACCCGACAAACCCGACGTATGTCCAGACCTTGACAGAATGTGAAAATCCACCGCAAAGTTTCAATACAGAGTGTGAGGCAAAGCGGGCGGCCATGTTGGCCGACATGAGTCCTGGGGGACAATATTTCGACAACATCCGTACATGCTGTCCTGGCGACACAGACTGCCTTTGCGAGACTAAACCGAATGATTTCCTCAAAACAATATGTGCTAAAAGATTTGATGGGGACGCGGTGTTGGAACATCTTCAGGAACTGTCTGGCGATTACTCCTTTGGTGATGTTTTCTGGAACTATATGCGTGAGAATTGGAACCCCGGATATGCAGAAGTTATGCTTAAATATCATCCCGAATATCACTTGTACATGGCACTGTGTGACTGTGGGGATGCTGAGGCACAACATTATTACGACAGCGTTTTCATGAACACTTACACATACGAGTCGGCTTTGGAATTGGGATTGCTCAACCCCTTGGGAATGGCTGTCAATACTGAGAAAGAAATCCAAAATTCTAATGAAACGGGTTTCCAGCCCTTCGATGCTGTAATGACCGATCCGTTTTTTAGTGAAGAGACAGCGTGTTGCAAAAAGAGTTTCAATGAAATGTACAATAGTATGGTCGGAAGACTCTTTTCCTACCTTTCTTGGGAGGACCACTATGCGAGCCTCTGGTGGCTGTTGTTCGACCCCGCAGGGATTGCTGAAGGACAGCATATAGAGTATAGTGAAGAGATAGAAGACATGATGGTTGATTTCCAGAGGAACATTGTCGGACAATGGGCGGAGAATTATCATTGCTCTGACACTGATGCCAGATGGCTGTTGTTTAAAAGCATCTACACCTATTTGAAGGACGAAATTCGGAGGACAGTGTTGCCGGGTTGCCTCCTTGATTGTTCTATTGAAAGAAAAAGGAGTGAGGACAATTGCTGCTACGAACCTGATTTCCAATGGGGACAAGGCGATTGGTGGATCGACTATTATGGCACATGTTCCATCTCTGCTTGCCAATACTATCTCGCCGCCAATAGTGACTGTCGGGCGATGCCGCTGACTACAGGTGGTTGCTCGGATTTTGAAAAGGGCGGTTTCCAAATCCGTTTCCTCTGCAACCCTGTTTACGGTATGGATTTGGAGAACCTTCAAGAGGCATCTGACAGCTCTCTGCATGTTGTTTACCAAAACTGCTGTGAGGATTGTGAGACCTATGCCAACTCATGGATGGACGAACTTAACGACTATTTTATTACACACTGTCCGGAATTTATATCCGACACCACCAAAAGGTTGGCTTTCCGACAAAAATTGGTCAGTTTGTGTGTAGAGAGTTGTGACTCTTCACGTGTCCATCGTGATTTCAGTATCACGCAAAGAATAGATTTGGATTCCCTCGCACAACTTTTGGGGGACAGCTGTTTTCTCGACAACTACAACTATCCTCGTGTTATCTACCCTCGCCCTCAAAATATGTATGTTGATTGCGGTTGCGACAACTATCAGAATGTGTTGCACACCTACGGGCTAACATTTTGGGACGGACCTTCATATATAGCGGACAGCTTGGTTTTGGAAGGTATCACAGCGAATGAAAACGACGTTGAGCAATGGAACCATTTTTGCATCTGGACAAGATACGACAACATGTTGAATGGCATTGACGATACAACCACGCTCTACTCATACGGTTTTCCGGAACAATTCCGATGTTATCCGGATTTGCCAGACAGTGTCCTCTGCCACCAACAAGCCATTCTGGCAGCCGCAGCACAAGACACCATCTCGTTCTATCGCGCTTTGGACAGTCTCGTGGCCGAACATCGGGCAATGTATGCTTCGCATTGTATGAGAAATTTGCAGGAATCTCTGACGATAATATATTCTTCTTCAGAGTTCCTTTACACCTTGTATTATTACGACCAAGCTGACAATCTTATAAAAACAGTTCCACCTGAAGGTGTTCATGTCATTGACAACCAAACTACTTTAAATGCTGTTGCCGCATATCGGAACAATGTTGCCCGCTACGACACGATTCTGCCGGGATTTGTCCATCCAAATCACACGATGGTCACCAATTACCGTTACAACACCCTGAATCAAGTAATACAAAGCTATCAGCCTGATTATGACAGCGTATCGTACGTGTATTACGATATTCTGTCGCGTCCTGTATTGAGTCAAGATGGGAAACAAAGACAGGGGGAAAAATACAGTTATACCGTTTATGATGATTTGGGACGCATTGTGGAAGTCGGACAAGTGAGAAACAGCACATCGGTTACGCGCAACGATGCAGCAAATCCGACATTTGTCGCCCAGTTCCTGAACAATGGCACAAAAAGCGAAATCACTAAAACATGGTACGATGAGCCGATGACAGCCTCGTTGAACCTGAACCAAACCCATCTGCGCAACCGTATCGCCGCTGTGTCATTTTTGCCTGCGGATGACAACAACTACCAGTCGGTCACGCACTACAGCTATGACATCCACGGCAATGTGAAGCGACTTATACAGGATATTCCAGCTCTCAGCTCGTTTGACCGCCGATTCACTTCACTGGAATATGAGTATGATCTCATCAGCGGCAACGTGAACCGCGTGTGGTTTCAAAAGGGAAAGTTGGAACAATTCTCCCATCGTTACCGCTACGATGCAGACAACCGGATTACACATACCTATACTTCCAACATTTTCAAGGTCAAACGGGATTCCGCTGTCTCCCAGGAGCGTCTCGAAGCCCGCTACTTCTACCTGCCCACGGGCGCATTGTCAAGAATCGAGCTGGGACACAAGCAGATACAAGGAATCGACTATGCCTACACCTTACAAGGGTGGTTGAAAGACATCAATGGCTACAGGGGGGCGGGAACAGAGATGTTTGACAACTACGACAGTTATGACATCGGGAATGACGGTGTCATCCAAACTGACAATGTTAACCGATTGTTTGCCCATGACGGCTATGCTTCCTCCATTCAATATTTTCAAGGCGACTATTCACCTGTGGTGGGTAGTGATTATTACAACGATCTTTCGTTTGACGCCGTTTCTCTTTACAACGGAAATATTTCTGCCCTTTCCGAAAGTATCTATAACCTTGGAGATAGAGGGCTTCTGAAACTTTTCCGTTACGACAAGTTGAACAGGATTAAAAGGATGCGTACCGCGTCACATCATTACAACAATCCAGGCTGGGAATCTGTTTCCGACAATTTTGCCACGGATTATTCATACGACTGGAACGGGAATTTGCTATCTTTGCAGCGTAAAAACCAATTTGGTTTGGAGATGCACGATATCAGATATACATACCCGAATGGCAACAATCGCCTGGGGAGTATAGCTTCCACGGGCATTGTATCAAGTGCCTATCAGTACGATGCTCTGGGTAACTTGGTGCGCGATAACGCGGAAGGCTTGACCGTGGGCTGGAACGCTATGGGCAAGGTGGATACCATCCGCAGGAACGGTAACATTTTGTCCACGTTCCGATATAGTCCGACGGGGCAGCGGCAGGTGAAGACGGACTCCTCGGGCACGACCTTCTACATCCACGACGCCACGGGCAACGTGATGTGCGTCTATAGATTGAAAAACGACACGTTGACGGCTTCGGAACGTTACATTTACGGCAGCAAACGCTTAGGTATGTTGGAACAGCAGGTCTGGATAACGGCAAACAGTATCGTGTTGCAGGATTCCAATACAATTGGGGTGCGTGTTTACGAGTTTACTGACCATTTAGGCAATGTGACCTACACGGCACAAGACAGAAAGTGGCTTGTGCAAGACAGCTATGGGCAACATCAGTTCATCCCTTTCACGGTCACCTATACCGACTACTACCCCTTCGGCTATCCTATGCCAGACCGAAGTTTTACTATGGGGGGTTATCGGTACTTCTTCAACGGGCAGGAGGCTGACAATGAGGTGCTTGGAGAGGGGACTTTGCACGCCTTCGAGTACCGCATGCACGACACCCGCATCGGGCGGTTCTGGAGCGTGGACCCATTAGCGGGGAAGTTCCCGTGGAACAGCACGTATGCGTTTGCGGAGAATCGGGTTGTGGACGGAAGGGAACTGGAGGGGAAAGAGGTACTCTTAATAGGTAAACAGGAAGATGCATCATTTGTTCTATCAGGATCGGGGCAAGCGGGCATCGCCATCACTCCTAATGGCATTTACGGATATGGATCGGGGTCTATTGGCCTTGAGACGAACATCTCAGTAGCCACGCAAATTTCAATTACATATTTCCCCACAATGCCTTCACTTAAAAATGCAGAAGGTTGGGGTTGGATTGCTGGATTTACGGGAGGTGAATTAGCGACAATAACTGCGAACTTAGCTTATTCTGATGGGTATTACGGTTTAAATATATCCTTTGGCATTGGAGGAGGGCTTCTCCCTATATCTGGAGCCGCATATGCAACATACACTAAAGCTACTCCAATATCTGATGAAGCAGCCCGAGATTATGACAAAATATTGAAAGAATCACGACGACAAATAGTTGGACAAATTAACGATATAGACAATCAAATTAACGCACTCACAAGAACAAACAAAGAATTGGATAATAGTTTGACAAATAGCAAAATGTCCGACAACGAAAAGAAGAATATCAGTAAAAGGATTGACAAAAACAAAAATGAGATTGACAAATTAAACAAAAACAAAATAAAACTGAACAGTATAATAGAATCAATAGATCAAGGAATTAAAACAATAGATTCGAAATAGGAATATGAGACATTTTATTATGATTATTGGAGTTTATGTTTTAACCATCGTCTCTTTATTGCCACTCTGTTTGAAAATAGACACAGTAATAACTATATCAACCGTCTTGACTATAGTTATTATGCAATTAGACAATCTAATAGTGTGCTATAAAGTGACTGATTTAATGCAAAACGAAAATAAAGACTTATATGAACGATATAGAGGTCCATATAGTTTGTTCAAGAAAAAGCGACTTGTTCTTAATTCCATCTGGTTTACCAAAAACGATCGTGAAAAACTCTCAGACGATGTGAAAAGATTGTTTTTACGACAACGAATAGACCTTTTAGGTTCTGTTTTTTTCGTTATTATATGGGTTATTTTAATTTTGGCAATTAATTTGTAATTCAAATTCCGAAAGTCTAATAATTCTGGAAATATTCTTATCTTCGCGCCATGAACCACACCATCACATACTCGCCAAAATTCTCTCTTCCCGCTATGGGGGGTTATCGGTACTTCTTCAACGGGCA
>CALDIA010000023.1 GCA_937901455.1 uncultured Bacteroidales bacterium
TGTTCAACGGACCTCGCATGGTCTGGAGGTATGGCGCGAAAATGGTAAAAATAGATGTCCCCTATAATTATGGCCATTAAAAACGTAATAATGAGAACTTCCATAATATCATTTGTTCTGCTCCTGCTTTTTGTTGGTTCTGATGCGCAACCTCAGGCTTTTCTGTTGAAATGGAACCAAGAGAGGAAGTGTGACACTGTTTGTGTGTTTGATAAAAATACTTTATCCATTACGGGAGAGCATATTTTGCAGTTGAAAAATTCCAAATGTCTCCCTGTATTATCCCACGACGTTGACATGTTAGTCTTCACATTTTCTGATGACACTTATTTCTTGTTACACACCATAAACATTCTTTCAAGCATAAATCCAAGATATCCATATTTTTCGATACCTGTGGATTCCCTGAGGCCGGGCGAATATAAAATTCACAGTCCAGATCCTCAGAGCTGCATTTATTTGCAGTGGTTGCAGAATCGCTGGAATGGGACATCGTATGATTCTGCATTGATGGCTAAACCATTATTGGAGATTAAGCCGGATTGTGTTTTATACGAAGGAGACACATTCAACCGATATAATTCTTCCGGAAAGAAAGAAGGACGATGGATAGTATACGAAATCGACAATCACATCAGAAAGTCTGCATCCTCTTTTTATCTTCCTTTCGACATCTCTGTCAAAGTGGAACAATATTACAAAAATGGCCATAAAGAAGGCTCTTGGAAAGGTTATTATAGCGATGGCAGAATTGGCTTTGTCTGTGATTTTCAAGATAATATATTGTTGGACGGAACTTTCTATATGTGGGATGGAAGAATCAGGTACAAATATTTGTATTACCGAAATGGGATATATGTTTTCCGAGATTTCACCAACAAAAGAAAAAAGTTTGAGGTATCTGAAGAGGAAATGGCGGGATGGTTACGAATGTGATCGTTAATCAAGACTACACAATAAACAAAAATCATACACTTTCGCGCCGTCAATAATCTCTTATGATCCACCGCCGAACATATCGCCCGTTCTCCACGTCCCCGCACACCTACGGCGTGCGATTGGGCCCGTGCGGCTCCTTCGCTACCGAGCCCTGCAGACCTACGGCCTGCAACATGTGCGCGATGACATCACCCTTTCAGTGCCTTTTTTCCATCCTGCAACAAGCTGGCAGTTTGGCACGCACCTTTTCGTTGGCTGGAACATCATCGGCTTGGTAACCCAGATTGCTGATCTGCTTGCGTAGCTTGTCAGGATTGGTCTTTTTCCATTGATAACTGATGAAAAGTTTGGAGGTCTGCATGTCATACTCGCAGTTCGTAACTCCCTTGAAATAGGGTGCATTGCTCATGAAGCGGTCAGCGCATTGTTGGCAAACGCCGTTAGTTTGGATGGTGATGGTGTCGATGCCCATTTCATGAAGGCCGCAACTCTGAGCTTGAAGCGCACAGGCAGGGAGCAACCAGAGCAGAATGATGATGATCTTTTTCATGTTTTTCTGAATTAACGATATTATGATAACGGAATGAAGGTAGTTTTATTGTAGGATTACTCTAATCCCGGCATACCCCATAATACCCGTGACAGGGGCCCAGATCATGGTGGCGTCAAAGAAGTCGCCAAAAGGATTGTCAGCGGCCACAATAGGGTCTTTTTGCTTGTAATTCAAGATGTTTTCGGCGCCAGCATAGATTTCCCATCTTCTAAATTTCTTGGTGATCTGGGCATTGAGCAACACGTAGGTTTTAGAGTATTCGGGGCGTTGATACGGATCTGGGTTGCTGTGGGTGTCAGGGAGTCGTGCAGGACTATTGACGTGCCCGGTTATGTTGAACTTCCACTTGTCGTATTTCGTGTTGTAGCTGATACTGACAATGCCTTTGTGGGGGCTCATCAGGTCTTTTTCTCGCATGATGCCGTGAACGCTGTAGCGCACATCGTTGAAGCGGTAGGCAAACAGCAACTCAAAGCGAGGTAGGGGCTTGAGGATTAGCTCTGCCTGTACTGCGTGCGACCGCGAACGGTTGCCCGTGCCGTTGTATTGGCCGTTCAGGTTGTAGAAGATGATCTCGTGCGGGCTTTCGTCTAAGTCGATGATTGTTTGATTGATGAAGTGTGTATAGAAGTAGTCGATGGAGAACGAGGCGGTGCCACCCCGCATACGCCATTGCTTCAAGATGCTGATACCTGTGTTGTAAGCCTCCTCGGGTTGCACTTCGTCGCGTTGATAAACTCTTCTGTTAGAACTTAGCAAGGCTACGTTCTCAGCCATGGTGAAAGAAGTGCGGTAGCCTTTGCCCGCCGATATGCGAACGGATAATGTGGGTGTCGCCTGCCATTTGATGTGCAACCTCGGTGTCCAGAACAAACGATTATACATTATATTATAGTCGAACCGTATTCCAGGCATCACCACTAATTTATCTTTAATAATGTAGGCATACTCGGCAAATATTCCAGGCACCATTTCAATCTTCTCGTCACCCCAACGTAACAGCTGGGAGGGAGATCCCGCTGGTAATAGGTCGTCATCATTATATAGCCAGTCGTGCAGATAGTCGAACTGGAAACTGCCACCAGCGGTGAACTTGTGCCGTAGCGTTTCCCCGAACTTTCTGCTGTATAGGATGTTTAAGTAGGCAGACTGTTGTTTCCCGGTATAATGGTTCCTGCCAAACTGTCCGGTCATATTATGGCCAGTGTAATGCAGAATGGTGCCGATGCTCTCTTCGGGACCTTTGAGCAAGAATCCGTTTTTGGTGATAAAGTTCCATTTCTTATGATCAATGGCTATGCCATATACGTCGGGTTGCGTGGCACTGACGGAGGGTTTGAAACCCATCTGCCCACCGAAGCGGTTGTCCCATACAAAGCTCAAAATCGAACGATTGTCATATTGGTTGGGAATGTTAAAATCCCAGCGGTTCATGATGGAGATTTGACGGTCGCGGGGGGCATCCATAAAGCCATCCTTGTTCATGTCAAGTTTGGCAAACTGGTCGGTGGCATTCAAAAATAGCATGGTGGATGCGCGCTCTTTCTTGTCAACCCGAAAACGGGTGTTGAGACTGAGTTCGCCTCGTCCCATACTGTTTCCGTAGAGATTCAGGAAGAGCCGCTCGCGGTTGCTCTCCGGCTTTTTGTATTCCACATCTATTTGCCCACTAATGGCCTCGTAACCGTTGGTGACAGATGTGATTCCTTTGGAAACGTGTATCGACTCCATCCAGCTGCCAGGTACAAATCCAAGGCCAAACTGTTGGGTGAGTAGTCGGATGTAGGGCACGTTCTCGATCATGATTTGGCTATAGGTGCCTGCCAAACCTAACATAGAGATCTGTTTGACCCCCGTTACGGCATCAGTGAAGTCCATGTCCACCGCGATGGTGCCCTCAAAGCTCTCTGCCAGATTGCAGCAAGCGGCCCGCCGAAGGCCCTCCTGGGTGATGACTGTGGTCAGGATAGGTTGCACCGAAACGTACGACCCGTCGTTGGCCACGATGGTGACTTCTGGAATGTCGTTGCTGCGATTCATACAGATGGTAACCTCCTTGAGTTCTTTGGGTACCACAACCGTATGGGTAGGCATGAGGGGGTAGTTTACCACCAATGTGTCGCTCTTTGATCGAGAAATGGAAAAATAGCCGTTTTCATCCGTGTAGGTGCCCACGTTAGTATGCATCCACTGTACCATAGCCATGGAGACGGCCGTGGTGTCACCACCTGTAACATCGATTACCCTACCCGTCAATACCTGTGCCGAGACAGAAAAAGTGAGTGTTATCCAAGTGAGTAGGGCGAGTAGCCGCTTGCCAAAGTTGAATGATAGGGGAAAGACCATGTTTTTTTTATTTTTCTAATTGAATCTTGACATCGTTCAAAACATTCATGTAGTTGATGAAAGCCTGATAGGGGGATGTGTAAACCTCAAAGTTCCGTTTTACGAAGCGGTGCTCCAGCCATTTGTCGCTCATAAAGTTGAAATGGTCGGCACCTTGCAGTCTCAACCAAGCCAGTTTTGCTTCTTTGTTTTTGGAGTTCTTATACAAGTCTTCTAGTTTGAAGAGTTGGCTGAAGGCTTCCTGTTGCAGGGAGTTGCCGATCCATTCGTTGGTGTCCTTTTCTTCGCCAGAACATGAAATGGGCCAAGGGGCATGGAGGGTGGAGACGGGAGTGTCCATGGTCAGTACATCTGAAGGGGTGATGAACTGGAATCCGTAGGTGACATCCTGTGTGAGGCGTTCAATGAGGTCTTCGAAGAATGCGAAGATGCCCGTTTCGGCTGGGTAGTGCTCGCCCATAGTCTCATAATCCCAGAAGAAGTTAAGTAGCGGACCGTCACTATCGCCCATGACGTTTTGGATGAACTGCATGTATTTGACAGCAGTTAGCGGATACTGGTCCCAAGTGTGGTCTTGAAAGCGCAGGGTGATGTCATCGCACAACTTGTAACTTCTCAGCAACAGTCTCACATCGGTCTGGTAAGGATTGCAGTAGAGATAGGAGGTGTTCTTCCAACCCAGAATATGGCGGGCTCCCTCGGTCAGCATAGTCTTGAACCCGAGCTTGTAGACCTGCTTGCCGATGTTGTCGGAATAGATCAGCTCAGTGTTCCTGAAAGCTTTGGGAGTCACTCCGAAATGGTCCTCGATCGCCTTGACATGCTTCTCGACCTGATGTTTGAACTCACCCTCGTTGGCAAGGGAGGCGAGAGAGTGGTAATAGGTCTCCGCCAGAAACTCGACCTGACCCGTGTCGGCCAGTTCCTTGAAGCTCCTGACAACGTCCGGCTCATACCTGTCAAACTGCTCGAGGGCGGAACCCGTGATCGAGAAGGTGACCTTGAAATCTTTCCCATGCTTCTTTATGAGATCCAGAAGC
>CALDIA010000024.1 GCA_937901455.1 uncultured Bacteroidales bacterium
GCCTGATTTATTATTTGATAATCAATATTTTATATATTTTTAGAAGTCCCCTTTAGTTAATGTTTGTCCTTTTCGTTTTCGCACTTACCCAAAATTATCTTATCATCAAGACCGCCTTGAGAAAGAATCTTTGCAAGAATATCCCGAAATTGTTCCTCATAACAATTGTCTTTGGGACAGATCGGACACTCAAATGAAAACTGCATCGCTACTGTTCCATTTTCCACTGATAGTTCAAGTGTTGGCCCCGACCAACCAACAAATTCAGAAGCGGATGTCCTCATCTTTTCTGCAACAAGTTTTAATGCCGACCGATAACAATCACCAGCCAGTTTATTGAAATCTTCTTTGGTAAGGTTGATAATTGTATCGGTAATAGTTTTCGAACGATAATAGTGACTTGTATTGGTGACATGATCTCGGACTTTAGTCGAACCTTTGCTAAACAAGGTTTTCTCAGTGGAAACAGTCAGCCAATAACCATGCGTGAATATGTCGTACATCATTTCTACATGCTGTCTGTACTTTGGAGATGCGGGGTCAAAATAATCTATCTTGACAACTAACCCTTCATATTGTGCCTGCATTGGAATGCATAGACCGAGTGTCATAAAAAACAAAATAAGATGTTTTGCTTTCATAATAATACAATTTGAGAATTAATATTTAAGGATAAAATTGTATTGATAACTATGAAACAGATGAGAATAATTATAATTCGTGACCATTTGTGGATTCCAGGAATAGGAGAAACTAATATTGAACCCTGTTCCATTGGGAATGGCGATTGGGATGGGGGTACAATTATTCATCATCCAAAAATGACCTTCCGCAGTAGCCAAAAGCTTTGGCCCAGAATAGCCAGTCATCATATAAAGTTCACCAGCGGAATGCCAATCACACATATTAGGCGGAGTTCCTGCCATAACAGTTCTTGTGTAATCCGAAAAACCATCGCAACCAAATTTGTCATGTGTGTGCATGTCATACTTTGCATACCGATAATCGCCAACAACAGTGGCCACACTATTATCTTCATTAGAAATGTTATTGTATGCCTTTATATTTGGGTCTTTATATGCAATATATTTAGCCTCGCGACCTGAGCGCATCGATTGCTGAATTGATTCCATCATCTCAGAAAACTCTCCATATTTCACACCAAGGCCCTTGAAGCCGCCTTTGCAATAACCTTGATACAACATGGCATGATATCCCGCAAAAGAGGTAAGTCCAGACAAGCCAACGTTCAACCAATTAATGGAATTATTTTCATTGGTAACATAATTGCACACTTGACCTGTCAAGTTGGCAGCGCAGCCACTTAAAAATGCAGCTTTTCCGCCATACAGCCCACAACCTCCACCGACATAACCGCCAACCGCGCCACTTATGCATCCTTTCCATAAGCCATTTAATACATCAGTGCCGAGAGTTTTACTATCTGCCGCCAAGCCTTGTATCAAGCCATTACCAGCGCCAGCAAAAGCACCTGCTGCAGCGCCTCCCAAAGTAGCCCCGTATGCTGAAGATACGACGTTCCCTATTCCAGCAGTGGCAGCTCCCACAGCGGCTCCACCAACGGTCGACCACACCAACCCCCAGCCATCTAGACCTGCGGCTTTGCCTATACTGTAGCCATTCCATGCGCCCAACAGTCCTCCAATCACATATTGTACCCATTCCCCATCAGGGTCAGTGTACCTCAGCGGGTTGTTCAAACAATAAGCATACCTGTTGAAGCTTTGTGAGAAGTCGGGGGCTTGCACATAGTTGTCCACAGAGAGGAAACTGCTCATCACGGGGTCGTACATGCGGCCGTTCATGTTGATGAGGCCGAAATAGAGCAGGTGCTCATGTCCAGTAAAGCCTCGGTCGAAGAGGAGGGACTGGACGGGCACAAGTGCGGTTGTATCAGTCTCATCGAACCCGTAAGGCGTTCCCCAAGCGTCATACATCACATCCTGCCGTATGTTGGCATAGCTGTCGGTTACCAATGTCCAGCTGCC
Source organism: uncultured Bacteroidales bacterium (assembly GCA_937901455.1). Lineage (GTDB taxonomy): Bacteria > Bacteroidota > Bacteroidia > Bacteroidales > WCHB1-69 > F23-D06. Next base: position 2,010 of record CALDIA010000024.1, read on the forward strand.
CAAGTGGTCTGGGTGAATGAAATAACGATTAGGACGATGATCATCACGTTGCTCCTGCACGCCAAACACGCCCAATGGGCCACTTAAATAGGTCCAAGTGGTTGTGTAAAGACCGTTGTCAATATATTCGCAGTTACCGACATATTCTTTCTCTACGAGCGTATCACCATATACGCTTGCTTCCGTCATGTGCAGCCGTTGGTGTTCATAACCATAGAAATAATCTACTGCTAATGTATCCTGCATAAGGAATGCCAACTTGTCGAAATGCGTATAGCGCATACGATGCAAGGGCAAATCCAAAGGCGTTTGGGCTTGGGCTATGGCATGGGGGCGATTGCCTGCGTTGTAGGCAGCGCTGTCGAAAACCAAAGCGGAGTGCATGTATTTGCGCAACATGCGTCCATAGGCATCGTAATCGAAACGGGCAGTGGTATCGTTGTCCTCGACAATGCCCGTCAAGCGGTTCAATCTGTCATATACGAAGTCCTCTCTCATATCGTGAACATGGTCGGTTCGCGCCGCTAAATTAGCAATTTTATCGTAATTGTAGGTATAAAATTGAATTGTGTCGTCATTATGCCTAGTGATGATGTCAGAAAGTCTCCCGTTCCCCGTTCCAGCGGATTTGCAATCCGCTGGAAGCTGTACCTTGGGATTTGCAGTTCCCCACCTTCATTCCTTCACCACCTTGTCCGTGAACACCTGTCCGTCGTCCATGGTGACGCGCATCGTGTAGGTGCCCGTGGGCAGCTGGCTTACATCGACGCTCTCGAAGGCACTTCCTTGCGAGCGCACGAGGCGGCCTTGCAGGTCGTAGAGTTCGATTTGCTTGGGCTGCACGTCGGGCGAGTATTGCAGGCGGAGCCGGTCTTGTGCGGGGTTGGGATAGAAGGTGTAGGGGCGGATGATGGCTTCGCATCCTTCCACGCCCAACAAATCGTCATCAGTAAGAAACAGATAGCATTGACCCTTTTTGTGCATAAGCACATTGCCTACTCTTCTTTCGAAGCGACTCCGTCCAACAACTGTAAGCTGAGCCTCGTGTTGCTCTTCGCTCAGTATGGATTGCCTGAGGTAAGACACATAATAGTCTTTTGGCATTTCAACGTAACGTTTCCAAAGTATGTTCAGGTCGGAATCCATCTTCGCGACAGCCAAGGGTGTGGAGACTTCGGTTTCGTTCACCTCGTCCCAATCGGTTTCTCTATACACTAAATAGAGAAAACCATTGGACGACTTCAGTAGACATTTTGCAACCGTACAGGAATAGGGCCCAGGAATATCGTTAATCAAAGTGAGTCTTTTTTGTTGCATGGTACGCAAATTGTACCTTGCCACGGCCAATCCCTGCTCTGGGGTATCAATATAGTTTGTCGCAATCAAAACATCTTCTCCGTCGTGAATCATGACCGGGCCTCCATAACTGAGAAACTCATAAAAAGAGCTGGGCTGGTCGGGAAGATAATACTGTCCGACCACATAGTAGTTCTCTCTTTGGAAAAGACTATCGTAAAGATATAGGAACAGGTTTTCGCGAGCGCTACAACGGTAATATTGCAGGGGATGCTCGTTGAAAACGCCGAATCCGCATTGGGTTATTTCGTATAACATGTAATTTTGGTTATGCTCCAGCACGGCTTCATGTTTAAGCGTGCCATGGAGGTCGAAGCGTGCAATGTGGTCGTCAAATATTGAGTCGGACAGGAAAACGGGATAACGCACAATAATGTCGCCTTGGGAATCTATCATGCAACTTTTCAGGAAGAAAGGATCGTCAATCAGGGATGTGGTGGTGTTTTCTCCCTCAAACAAAGGTACAAACACCTCCTCCACCGGAACGACGGGGAAAATGCTCTCATGGAAACGGGAGATGCGCATGCCGAAGCTGCCAGATGCTATTGTGTCTATGTCAACTTCCAAGAAGCCTTCGCCACTTGGATCTTTTTCGAATAAGTTGCATCGGTAGGAGGCGTTGCTGGGCACAAACAAGGAATCCAAAATCTCCCCCTGGGTTGGTGATATCCTGTAGAACATGACCCCAAGGTTCTCGGCAGTGGGGGTGTCGTCGGTGCGGATGTGTGCCCTGGTCAAAATCCCGCCATCGCTGCTTTTCAAGGCACTTAGCACATACGAATTGTCGTAACCCATTATCTGATGAAACGGGATAAGGTCGGATTCCTGTGCAAAAGTCTTTGTTCCGAAAAGTAGGGCAAAGACCAGCATGAATTGTTTTAATTTGATCATAGTTTTGTGATTTTAAAGTTTGTTTTTTCGCTTAAGTTTTTCGATGGCAAAAGTAGGCTATCTAAAAATCATGGCGCACAAAACTATGCTGGAAAAATGTTGGAATTTCTCTATAGTCTACATAGTCACTTCCCAATATCCTCCCTTGTCGGGCCCAACACGACGAATAACACCCTCTTCCTGTAACCTATTGGTGATGTTTACGATAGACCGCCTCGAAATGCCAATTCTCTCTGCCATTTCAGCAGTGGTTATTTCGGGTCTCTCCTTAATCAAATCCACAATTTTCTGTGAATTTTTCTGTGAACTTTTCTGTAAATAACGCTGCGTTTCGTTCCATGCAACTTCACTCAAAACTCCGTCTGGAGGGCCCACAAGGCCTTCCGTCACCCTCAAAACCAGCTCTGCCACGCTTCCTTCCACCCCAATCTTCTCCTGAAGGGTCTCATTCTGCTTCTTGATGGCCGAATAAGTCCGGCTTCTCAAGGCCGCTATCTCGCCTTCTCCCAACCCCATCAGATGCAGGTGGCAAAGCGCCAAGTCGCTATGCCTCAAACTCGGGCAACGGCTCAAAAGCGCATTGTCAAAGCCTGCGTAATGCCGCTCCACGGCCTCTTTGAGTTGCTTGTAATCCTCTTCCTTAAGGGCGATGGCTTCATGCTTGAACGACGTGTCGCGCGTGGTGATGTGTCTGCCGTGCAGCAGCTCGTTGATGTGTTGGCATATCGGCTCCTTCAAGAAAGCCTCGCGCCGCCGCTCCACCTCTTCGCGTTGCTGAATCAAGGCCTTTTCCAACACAAACACCTGCGCTTCTTTTTCCTGTAGGTTCTGCTGCAAAGCCTCCTGTTTCTTCTGATAGGCCAAACGCTCCGCTTCCAATTCCTTCTCATGTTTTTTCTCGGTTTCTTCCAATGTCTTGTCGGCCTCCGCTTGCCATAGCCTCAGCTCCTTTTCGTGTTCTTGCTCCACCTCGCCCAAAGCCCTATCCGCTTTTTCTTGCTGAAACTTCATCTCTCTCCTGTTTCTCCATATCAATACACAGAAAATAGTCAAAGCAACTGCGATAGCGATAGGAATAATAGTGTTCGTCACCCGCTTTTCGGCTATTTTTCGTTCAGCTTCAGCTTGTTTCTCTAATTTTTGGTTCGAATAGTTCTTGTATAAATCCTCGAGTTTCGAGACCAAAGCCTTATTATCTCCATCTGATTTCTTCTGATTTGTTAAGAATCGCATATAGTTATTTGATCTTTCGACATCTCCTATACTGTCGTAAACAATACGCAAATAACCTGCTGCCTGTGTCTGTAACCCAACATCCTCTTTATTAGCAAAAACAGGTTCAAAATAAAACAATGCTGAATCGTAATTACAATCGAAGAAATAAACACAGCCAATGGTGAAATAGCGGTTCAGCCGTTCATTTTCAGTATGTGCTTGCGTGAGAATAGTGCTTAATTCGTCTAAAGCATATTTTGCATCTCCTTCCACTTTGTAGTCACAAAATGCCTTACTTGCAACAATATCCCTATAAACCATATTGTCAGTTACCGTCATATTCTCTAAGGCTTCACAATAATACGAAATGGCTTTCTCTATTTCATTCTTCTTGTCATATTGCTTTCCTATCCTATATAATATATTAGAAATGCCATTAGGTGATGTAGGTTCAATTCTACAATATAATAATGCTTTCTCATAACAAGAGATGGAGGATTCCATCATGAACTGTTCCGAAAACAGGTCTCCCAGACGATTATAGGTATTGGCCATAAACTGGGCCCTCTTGCCAGTTAACACTTTCTCTTCAAAATGCCTCTCCATCACCTCCAATGCCTTCAAGTATTCCGCACAGGCGTTCACCACGTCGCCCTGCTCATAAAAGCCTGCACCATTAATATAATGGACGCGGGCATCCAGGAAAATGGTAGAGACATTGAACGCAACGTCTTTACGACCACACAATGAATCAAAATAATCCACAGCCCGCAGAAGCTCATCCCGATTGCTTTGAGGTTTATAATTCTTATACAGCAGCTCCGAAACCAGCAGCTGGCAATAATGCCCTTCAAACACATTCAGACTGTCCGCTTCGGGGCTTACTGCAAACTCCTGCAGCATCGCAAAAGCGCTGTCAGGCTGCCGCCACATCAGGCTGTCGATGGCAGCCAATTCAGAAATTGGTTTTCCCATCGACTCCACAGCCTTCTCTTCAGAAGGGTTGCAAGCCATTATCACTGCCAGCAACAACAACACCGTCACCCAAATCTTGGTGAAATGTATAAGTTTTCTCATCCCAAACTCAATTTTCAACACTTCTGCAAAAATAGTAAAAATCACCCTATTAACCCTGTTGATAATTTTGTTGAGAAAA
>CALDIA010000025.1 GCA_937901455.1 uncultured Bacteroidales bacterium
GTTTACCCGCTTTTATAACTTTCCAAGTTGAACTTATATCAGACTTTGACTCTCGCCCTCTTAATTTCTTAGTTTTTTAACTCCTAATTCCAACCTTCCAACTAAAAAAGTGTGCCGAGCTTGGGGTGAACGTCGCCATTCCCGGCCAACCCGCAGTGCGGGGCGCGCTTGCGATGCTAGGCAAAGGAAACGTTGCGGGAGGGAGGCGCGGGAGAAAGCACAAAAAACGATCCCACATGCCGGCAAAGTACCATCAGGTATATTGTTCCTTTTTTTTATATTTTTGCCACGTAATTTAAAACATTCAGAGATGAAGAAAACAGCAATATTTTTGGTCCTTTTTTTGTTTGTCGCACTACTCAATGCTCAGAATCCAGCCTTAAGCGTTCCAAAGTTCAAAGGCATTGAAATCACTGGGACGGTGGACCAATTTGGCAGCAAACTCACCAGCCAAGGATTCACATTCTTGGGGAAGGAAGACTATGGTTCTGCTTATCTGGGCAGTTTTGCTGGCATGAGTGATTGTCTTGTAGTGCTAGCCCCTGTCGTGAATTCTAAGGATATTGCTTCAGTCATCGTGATGATTGGGTTAAAACTTTCCGATTACAAAGTTTACACCTATGAATCTTAGGACAAACTTCTCAACGACTACAACGATTTAAAAGATCTTTTAACCCAGAAGTATGGTGAACCCACGGAAAAAAACGAGGGTTTTTCAAAAGATGCCTCTACGTCTAGTTCATATCTAAAATTATATTCCGTCAAGGAAGGGCAATGCGAATACTATTCCATCTGGGGTGATGCTGATGTTGACAAAATGATAGTTGAATTAGCCATCAAGGGAGGCAAAAATATGGGATACGAAGCGGCGGTTATCACATTACGCTATTGGAATGTGGATAAAACCATGGATTCCCAAAAAGAAATACTGGACGATTTATGGTGATACGCTTGCCAAAACGGTTCAGAAAGATATAACCCGAAAATATTTGCCGCTCGGACAACCATTGCAGGGCCTTCTTCTGTAATGTTCTCGGAATGTAGATGCGCCGAACTTTACCGCCTTTGGTGTAAAGGTCAATGTGTCCGGCCTGCACATGCTCCGCCTTGATTTGCAGTAGCTCGCTCACACACGCACCCGTGGCGGCCATGAACCAAATCACGAAGTGCCAATCCTTTTGTCCATCCTTCAACAGACTGGATTTCAAAAACTTGTAATCGGCATTGCTGATTACGTTTTCAAGGAAGTTTTTCTGCTGCACCTTCACAAACTTCATTTTCATTTTGTCGTGACGGGTAAACTCCAGATACTTGTTGACGGCCTGAAGCCGCAGATTTACCGTTTGCGGTTTGAAATGCTCCACAAGGTAGCCCTTGTAGGCCAACAGATTCTTTTTGTTGAACTCCCCGTATGTTTTTTCAAAATAGCGTACCGTCCAAACATACGAACTGACGGTGTTCTTCGAAAGGTCTGATCTCTGAAGAAATGATTCGAACTTTGTTACCATAATTTTTAAATTTTAAGTGATATGGTAATATAAGCGACTTCTCGTAAGCCGCATTATGAGAACGTGCCGTTTGAGATACCGGAAAGTTGGGAATGGGTAACTTTAGGTGATATAAGTACTTATGGCCAAACGAAACATACTGATGTATTTAAAATCCCAGAAGAAGATTGGGTGCTTGAATTAGAAGACGTTGAAAAGGATTCTGGTCGTTTGATTCAGACATTGTCTCGTAAAGACCGAAAAATATCTGGTGTGAGATGTGAGATAGAATGCGGACATATCCTATATTCAAAATTAAGGACGTATTTAAACAAAGTATTGATTGCCCCAAAAAAGGTTTTTGCACTACAGAAATTATTCCTTTTTATTGCTTTGGAGAAATAAGTCATTATTATATTGCCAGTGTTTTACGCAGTCAATATTTTATCGACTATACAACTTTATGCTGTTATGGCTGTAAAATGCCACGATTAAGTACAGATGATGCACGAAAAGGGATGATTCCACTACCTCCAATCGCTGAGCAAAAACGCATTGTATTAACAATAAAACACTTGTTTTTGCTGATTGATTCAATAGATGCAAGCAAAAATGACTTGCAAGAGGCCGTTAACCGATGTAAAACGAAAGTATTGGATTTAGCAATTCATGACAAATTAGAGTCTCAAGACCCGAATGACGAGCAAGCGGCAGAGTTGTTGAAAAGGATCAATCCAAACGCTACAATTTGTGATACCTCGCATTATGGGAACTTGCCGAAAGGATGGGCTGTTTGTCGGTTAGAAGATATTGTTGAGTATGAACAGCCTTCACAATATATTGTTGAATCAACTGATTATTCTGATGAATACAAAACACCGGTATTAACACCTGGTAAATCTTTTATCCTTGGATATACTAACGAAACAAAGGGTGTTTACACTAATATTCCAACAATTATATTTGATGATTTTACCACTGATTCAAGATTTGTTGATTTTCCTTTTAAGGTAAAATCTTCAGCAATGAAAATATTGCAAGTCAAGAAAGATATAAACATTAAATATGTAGCATATTTTATGAGCATTACTCGTTTGGTGGGAGACACGCACAAACGATATTGGATATCGGAATATTCAAAAATACCAATTCCAGTTCCACCAATCAAAGAACAAGACAGAATTGTTCAAAAGATTCAAGAAATAGAAAATATAATAAGTACGACAATTACGGATTTATAATATTTCATTGTATTTCAACATCTTATAATTTATCCATATTTTCTACTGACGAAATTTATTACTTTTAGCGATTTTCGTCAATATATTATTTGTATCTTTGCAAAAAAATTACTTATATGGTTGAACGGGGGAAATATTTGTCAAAACTCATCGCATTGCGAGACCAACACATTATTAAAGTTGTAACCGGCATACGACGTTGTGGAAAATCAACGCTATTGCAAATGTTCCGTGGTTGGCTTGGAGATAATGGGGTGGCAGATGAAAACATAGTGTCACTCAACTTTGAAGAGCGCGAAAGCCAAAGGTTCGCAACCTGGGAGGATGTTTATGATTTTATCATACAAGATATCCACGCAGACAAGATGAACTACGTCTTTTTGGATGAGGTGCAAATGATACCGCATTTTGAAAGGCTTGTGGACGCATTGTTTGTCAAGCCAAATGTGGATTTGTATATCACAGGATCTAATGCCTATATGCTATCAAGCGAATTAGGAACACTGCTTTCCGGACGGTACATAGCCATCCATTTGCAGCCTTTTTCGTTTTCGGAATACGTATGTGCTTTCCCGGAAGATACAAACTCAGACCGTTTGTTCCGCCAATATATAAATTCTTCCTCCTTTCCCGAAGCGGTAAATTTATCATTGAATTCTCCCGAAATGGCAAATGAATATCTTAAATCGCTCTACGAAACGGTTGTGGTAAAGGACATTGTGAAACGAAACAATTTAAGGAAGTTCGACACATTAAAACAAGTGTTGAACTTCTTGTTTGATAGTGTGGGAAGTGTAGTATCTCCCAACAATATCACAGACGTGCTTCGAAAGAACGTCACAGAAAAACTGTCGCACAATACGGTACTGAAATATCTGCAGTACTTCACCGAATCGTATTTGATATACCCTGTGAGGTTGTACAATATAAAGGGCAAACGACTTCTACAAAGCAATTACAAATATTATGTGGTGGATCTGGGACTGAAAAGCATATTGCAAAGCAATGCGTATGATGCTGATTTGGGGCACAAATTGGAGAATGTGGTTTATTTGGAACTCTTGTCGCGGGGTGGTGAAGTGTTCGCGGGGCGGACAGACAATGGCGAAGTGGATTTCGTGGTTCAAAAATACGATGGTCAAAAGGAATACTATCAAGTTGCCTACAGCGTTAGTGACGAAAAGACCTTAAACAGAGAACTTTCGTCATTAAGGAAGATTCGTGATTCATACCCCAAATACCTGCTTACAATGGATTTTGACAACAGTGACATTGACGGCATAATGAAAACCAATGTAATTGACTGGTTGCTGAACTCATGATAGAGTTGCCCATTTCTCGCATTATGGGAACTTGCCAGAATCTTGGTGTCTCTGCAAATTAAAAGATGTGTTTGATATTACGATGGGCAGCTCGCCAATGGGAGATAGTCTTAACAGCAAACATGAAGGAATAGAGTTTCATCAAGGAAAACTTTGCTTTTCAGAGTTGTATCTTAATAAATCCGAAATTTACACGGATTCACCAACTAAGTTAGCAGAAAAACATAGTATCTTGCTTGTGTTAATTTTCTTAACAAGCGGCAAATATATCATTTTTTCGCTTTGCAAACATGTGAAAATTTCATTATTTTTCTTCGCCTAACCCTACTCTTCTGCGGTGGCCATCCTCGTACTCGCGCACAAGATCTTTCGCGACTGTCTTTGCCCAGCCTTCCGGCGGGTTCCTATCTCTTGAAGATCATTCGTGACAACGGCACCGAGACGGTCCGGAAGCTGATGAAGAGGTAGGAAGATGGCCGTTAGCTATTAGCTGTTGGCTTTGACCGTTAGCCTTGAACAAACAACTGTTATCTATTAACTTTGATTTTGAAGAGTGCCTCCCTTTCGCACCGGGTTCGTGCAGGGACCAGTGGCAAGCGATTTCCGCAGTGCGATGAGGACAGATAGCGCTGTCCCTCTCCAGACTGCGCTGCGCTTAGTCTGGGGTTATTAAGATCACGCCTCTCCGAGGCGTTGAGGAATGGCGCTGTGACAGACCCTATGCTATCGAGCCATACCTATTGGACACACAGGGATGTCTGTGTCATCATGCACAAGAACCTTAGACCTGAAACTGAGAACTCCTAACGCTGTTTTTTCTTTTTTGCTTCCCATTTCTTCACGGCTTTCTTATAGCGTTCGCGGCAACCTTTGATGTACTCGTCGGTGAACTTGGGGGTTCCGTACTTGGCCATGCGCCCTTGTATGACAGAGGCCTGATGTGACACGTAGCCGGAAGGTTTGGCAGGATTGCGTTTCAGCGGCGAAGGGTAGCAGGCCGTGATAAGGGCAGCTTGGTGGGCGTTCAAACTCTTGGCGCTACAATGGAAATAATGCTGTGCGGCAGCCTCGGCACCATAGATACCGGGGCCCATCTCGATGACGTTTAGATAGACCTCCATAATACGTTCCTTTCCCCAGAAGGTCTCGATAAGAAAGGTATAGTACACCTCAAAGCCCTTGCGTATCCAAGAGCTTTTAGGCCAAAGGAAAACATTTTTGGCGGTCTGCTGGGAGATGGTGCTCGCGCCACGCTTACGGCCACGGGTCTCGCGTTCCTTGACTGCCTGGTCGATGGCAATGACATCAAAACCCCGATGGCCCATAAAGTAGTTGTCTTCCGAGGCAATGGCCGCCCTATACATATAAGGGGAAATTTCTTCTATCGGCTTCCATTTCTTTTCGATGGGATATCCCTGCACCTTGCGTTTAAGCATCAGGTAGGTAACAGGCGGGTTAATCCAGCGATAGGCAATGGGAAACAGGATACTAAGGATAAAGATGGCCAGCACCACCTTGCCGAACACACGCCAGAAAGAACGTTTTTTAGGAGTTTTCTTTTTCTTTTTTGCCATGGCAGTGAGCTGAAAAACTAATCAAGATGCAAATCATGTCCCATTTTATCCTGTTTGGTCTTCAGATAGCGGGCATTTTCTTTGTTAGGAGCAATTATGATAGGTATGGTTTCAGCGATATTGATGCCGTGGGCATCAAGGCCGACGCGTTTGGCGGGGTTGTTTGTGATAAGGCGCACGTTGGTGGCCTGCAAATCGCGCAGTATCTGGGCTCCGATGCCATAATCGCGTTCGTCGGCCTTGAAGCCGAGTTCCAGATTGGCCTCCACCGTGTCGCGGCCCAGTTCTTGCAAATGGTAAGCGCGCAGTTTATTGATAAGGCCGATGCCTCTGCCTTCCTGGCTCATATAGAGGATGAGACCTTTGCCTTCTTTGTCCACCATCTGCATGGCGTTATGCAGTTGGTCGCCGCAGTCGCATTTGCAGGAGCCGAAGATATCGCCGGTAGCGCAAGAGGAGTGTACGCGAACCATCACTGGCTCACCGGCTTCCCATTCGCCCTTCTTGAGGGCCAGATGGGTGGCGCCGTTGTTCAGTTGCGTATAGGCTATCAGCCGGAAGGTACCCCAGCGTGTGGGCAGGTTCATCCCTTCTTCTTTACGAATAAGGGTCTCGCGCTGGAGACGGTAGGCAATCAATTTCTCAATACTGGTCACCTTGACATCGTGTTTCTCGGCAATTTCCAGCAGCTGGGGCAGCCGGGCCATGGTGCCGTCAGGGTTGATGACCTCTATCAGGGAGCCGACGGGCTGCAGGCCAGCGAGACGGCACATATCGACTGTCGCCTCCGTATGTCCGGCGCGCACCAGCACTCCGCCATCCCGTGCCCGCAAGGGGTTCACGTGCCCCGGACGCCCGAAGTTTCCCGGCTTCATTGTAGGGTCGGCCAACGCCTTAATAGTAGCCGCACGATCAGACATGGAAACACCCGTGGTGCAACCATATCCCAACAGGTCAACCGTCACCGTGAATGGCGTGCCATGCATCGATGTATTGTCGTTAACCTGCATGGGAAGATCCAGCTGCTCGCAACGTTCCTTCGTCAAAGGCACACACAAGACACCCCGGCCATACTGCAACATGAAGTTCACCTTCTCAGGCGTTATCTTCTCCGCCGCTATAATAAAATCTCCTTCATTTTCTCTATCTTCATCGTCCACCATAATGATGAACTTTCCAGCTTTCAAATCTTCTAAAGCCTCTTCAATGGAACTAAGTTCTCTCATTCTCTTCTTATCTTCTTTATGATTTAGTTATTCAACCAGTAAATTTCAAAACGATATAGTTATGTGGTGTATCTACTTTGCAGCGCTCGCCAGTTTGGTAATTCTGTAGCCTTGTACCGCCCATGGTGTTCCCGCAGGTGTTCCATCCTTATGATAGCGTAATGCAATACGGAAGGTAGGTGCTGGCACCGCACTCAAATCCAAGGCATTACTCCACCCAAAAGCTGAGGGAAAGACATTCAGGTTCGGGCTGAAGGCGGTCCAATTGCTTCCATCACACACATCACCGTCGGTATAAGTGGTAGAGTAATATACCTGATAGTAGTTGGCAAGACTGCCGCCCACATTGTTCTGGTGTTTGATCTCCAGAATCACATTCTCCAAGGAATTCAAACTAACAAGGGAGATCACCGGGGAGATAAGCCAGTCATCGCACTCCTCGTTGGAGGCATTATGGAAAATAATGTCTGAGCCTTGGAAATTGCGATATTGCCAAGCATCGGTCATAGGATAACGACACCATGTGCCATTGGTCAAGCTGTTGGCGTTCACATAGTTTTCCACCAATACTTCATCCTGTTGCATTTCCTGTACATCTTCCTTGGTGCGCAGGGTAAGCTGATATGAGGAGTTATAGACCGACAGAATGCCGTAGAGACAGTACTGCTTGGTAGCGTCAATCAAAATATTTCGGAAATAGGCATAGTTAGAGGTCCGCACCGTGATGGGAGTACCATTGATATAGATGGTACGGTCGCAGGTAAAATCATTGGAGGCTAATGGTTGACCATGATATTGGGAATCAAAAGTGCAACCATTTATGCGTACCAGGCAGTTCACATTTTCAGGCACCAGTTCTGCCGATCCGGTCACCTCTATGGGATGTGCGACTAAAGGATTGTTGAGGTCTGGGAGTCCATCCTTGTGCAGGTATTGTCCCAAAGCACTTTGGTTAATGCGTCCCACGGAACCGCTGTATTTCCAGCCTATCTGGTGTTTGTTGTGATAGTCGCCAACAATGAGTCCGCGACAATCGAGGTAGATGGTTTGTCCCACGGGATACTCATTATAGAGGCCTGAGCGGTCGATGGAGATTTCAATGCCACCGGTCTCGTCTTGAACGGTCAGATATTTGTAGCAATTACCGCCCTGATCGGAGCTCACCACGGTAGCCTTGACGATGAAGATCTCATCGTAGCTGCATATGGAATCTTGGGCTCCGGTGCCCATCACGGGATGCATGGCCTTGATATCGGCAATAGTGTGATTGGCGGCGGGGCCATCATACACGGGAACTTGGAATTCCGGGGTCTCCCAACGGTTACAGGAGGCGAATATGCCCGCCACGAGTGCGGTCAGGACAATAATGTATAGGTTCGTACTTTTCATACTTTCGGTTATTTAGAGGTGAGACCTGTGATGGAGATGTTATTTATGGCCCACTGCACATTTTCGCCCATCACTTTGAAGGCGATGCGGAATTCGGGAGACTGGGCGCCTATGGGCAGATTGAAATTTTCATTCACGAAGGTATTGGTCCCTTCCGTGGCACTGAGGGTAAGCGGAATCCAAAGTGTGGTGCTCCCACTGCCCGTATAATGGTCGGTATAGAAGCACATCAACTTGACAGCATCGTAGCCACCGGGAGCGCGGTGTGTGAAGGTAAGCACTGGGTCTTGCACTTGGCTAAGGTCAATAGCTGGAGAAATCAGCCAGCTACCATTTGCGGAGGAACCATTGTAGTAGAAACCTGTGAAACTGCTATTGGACATTACCGTCCAGTCGGGACCATGAAGCCAGCCATCATCAAAAGCATTGGCATAGTTGACGGTGAAGATGGTGGTAGTTTGTGGAGGGGCGACAAAGCCCTGCACATCGTCCAGACTGCGGATAACGATCTGTACATAGTTGTTATAGCGGGTCAGGATGCCATACACAGTGCCAGTACCAACGGGAAGCGTTTCGGAGATAAAGTCCGCATAGTTACTGGTCCGCATCGTAATAGTAGAACCATCAGCCATGCGTATATCATGGCTGGTGGACGCATTCGGCTCGCAATAGGTGGCCGCACCGCCCTCGATGAAAGTGGCATTTTCCAATTTAACCAAACGGTTGTACCATGTGGCAGGAATATTGTCTGCAGCCGGTATGGTGGTAAGCACGATGGGGGAAAAGGCGTCATCGAGATCAATGGGAAGACCGTCACAGAAGAGATACTTAGAGGTTTTGGCTGAAGGGATGCCCTGCATAGAGCCGTTCTCCCACATCCCCAACTGGGGCAGCTTGTAATAGTCACCCAGCACCAAGCCGTCGCACTTCACAAAGATACGCTGACCCACGGGATATTTGTAATAGAGGGTTGAATTGTCAATCTTGATTTGGATGCCTGCGGTGCCATCTTCAATATTAATATACTTGTAGCAGTTGCCATGCTCATCGGAGCTAACCACAATACCCGAGATGATGGTACCAGCAGGAATGGAGTCAAACGAATTGGTGGACCCTATGGTATGATACTCCAGCAACTCGGCAATGGTCATGTTGGCCACCCCGTCAAAGGTTTGCACCGGAGCCACATCCGGTTCCAAATTACAGGAGTTGAGAAAGAAGAGGGCGCCGCATATCAGCGCCACGAATGGAATATGTCTCTTTATACTCATTGCTGTTGGATTTTCTGTTAATTAAAGGTGAAATTTATACCCAAATAGAACGTGGTGCCAAAGGCATAATAGTACTTGTTGCCAAACTTGTTGACATTATAGGAGGAGTAGTCAAAACGGTACTGCTCCCATGCCGTAGTCACGAGGTTCTTATTGTTGAGCAGGTTTGTCACGCTGGCATTGAATCCGATGATGTAGCCGCTCTTGATACGCCAGGATTTGCTTACGGAAACGTCCATAGTGAATTGCCCTTTGAGGCGCTCCTGGTCCACCACTTGGTGGTAAAGTTCGGAGTTTTCATCCAAAGAACCACGGGCGGTAGAGGTACGACGCTCGGGGTTAAGGTCGCAATAGATCTTATCGAAATAGTTGCAGTTGATGTTGACCCACCAGTAGTTATAGTTGAATTTGAGTCCGGCAGTGGCAGCCACTTGCGGGGTACCTGACACGTGGAAATTCTTCCAATAGACCGTTCTCTCCATATCGCCTTCAAAGTCAGTGCCATTATCAGCATTCATCGTCACTTGAGCACGATCGGAGTAGCGATAGTCACCGTAGTTGCCGGCGAGGATCAGGGAGAACATGCTGCCCAGCTTGATTTCCATGCCGAGTTCAGCACCGATGTGGCGCTGGTCAATACCGGAAATGGAGTAATTGACCATGCTCGCATAGTCATCGTGGTAGAAACTGATAAGACGGGTAGCATCCACGATCTGGGCACAATAGGCGGTCAAACGCATCTTGATAGCCGGATAGTTGATAACATAGGAGAAATCACCGGCATACACTTTCTCATTTTTGAGATTTTCGGCATACTTGTTACGAATACGCGGAGACACGAAAGCGTTGAGCACACTGGGGGCGTGGGAACTGACCATACCGTTCAACACAAGGTAGTTGCGACCATTGATCTTATAGGTAACACCTGCCTTGCCGGCACCTTCCAGGAAACGTCTCACTTCAGACTTGCCATAAGACTCGTTCTGGAAACGGCCATTCTGCATATTACCCACGCGCCAGAACTCTGTGCCACCAATTTCGCCACCCAAGTGGAAATCGACATGATTGTAGGTAAAGGCAGCCAACGCCCAGGCTTTCTGGGTATAAATATGATAATCATAGCTGTAACCGAAAGTATCATCCTCATACAAGGTGTCATCCATGTGCAGCAGGTCGTTATACTGCACGTTCTGGTCTTCCGGAGAATCACCCTCTGAGAAGTTGTCCACATCAAGCCAGTAGGCACCGCCGAGCAGGTCGTTGATGGTCTTGTAGTTCTTTTGCTTCACACCTCTGACATCGATGCCGCCATACAATTTGACGTGCTCGGTCAGCGTGGCGTTAAAGTTGGAGCTCCCGCCCAAAAGGAAATGATCGTAGATACGGTTCTCCACCATATATTGTGCTCTCTTGCCTTGGTAGGCAGCCAAT
>CALDIA010000026.1 GCA_937901455.1 uncultured Bacteroidales bacterium
CTTTTTTTCAATTCCCCTGCCTATATTTTTTATAACTTTGCCAGTTGAATCTATAGTTAGAGTACGTGGACGAAAAAGAGAACCACATTTTCCTGAACATACCGGAGCAAATGGTCTATCGGGACACCACAACCCTGCAGTTCACATTCACAGGACTATTCTTCAGCGAAACAGCGGCATACAGTAACAATTAGACAACATAGTGCAAATTTAATAAACACAATTACAATATGAAACGGAAGAACTATTTGATAATCGGTATGATCATCTGGATTGCCGCAACAGTCCAAGCCCAAATCCAGCACCCAACCGCGTGGCTTCGCGCCGACAGTGCAGTGCTGAATGCGTCATCGTGGATGGACGTGTCCGGCAACGGATATAGTGCCGTACCGTCTTCGGGAACGATGCCCGCCGCATTCTCCCGCATGAATTTCAACAAGTGCTTCGAGGTTGGCGGGGCGGAGACCTTCACTCTGCCGTTGGGAATCAACGACTCCCGGCAGTCGGACGTGATTGTGGTCTATGAGACCTACGACACCGCCAATGAGAACGCCCTGTGGCAGGTACAGCTTGACACCGCCAAGCGCATCGGGCAGACCACGCAGCGCATCCTCAACGACAACGGACAAATCACCTACGACACGGCCAACCGTTTGAAACCCGTCATCAACTACCTCGCGCAGTCGTGGCGGACACCCGAGGTGTGCGCACCCACGCTAACCCTCTGCACGTCGGACTCGCTGCCGCTGTACGGGCGCATTGCCGAGGCCATGTACTTCGACCGCCGGATCAGCGACACCGCTGTCATTCAGTGGATCAGCTACTTGGCCGTGAAATATGGCGTGACCCTCGCGCAGACCGACTACCTTGACTGCCGCCGCAACATGATATGGGACTACACCCATTATCCCGACTACTGCGCCTCCATCGCGGGTCTTGGCAGGGACGATTCAGTAGGGTTGTTCCAAAAACAGACGTATTATGCAGACGGTCAGATAGTTCTCGGTGTCAACCAGTTGGAACAAACCAACGAAGAGAATGTCTCCGCTATCGCTGACGGCGATTTCATCGTCTTCGGCATGGAAGGTGTTTTGCCAGCCGCTTCCGAAATCTACACGCAGAGCGGCGAGACCTACGAGGTCATCGGGCGCAGCATGGTGCAGGTGACGGGCAATGCCCACATCTACGGCACGTTCATCCTTTTGGACACCGCCGCCGTGCAGGACAGCACCGCGCCTGTCCTCTTGATTGACCGCAGCGGCACGGGCGAGTTCCCCGCAGGGGAGACCGAACAAGTGCAGTCCACCGGCTTGGACAGCCTCGGACACTACATATACAATAATGTACATTGGGATGCCGACCAAAGCGGGCGCGATTTCTTCTGTTTCGCCGTGACGATGCCGGACACCAAATCAATGCGCAATGGGCAATTGGAAATGGGTAATGAAAAAATCGCGAAAGACAGTTACGATTCGGAATCATCCTCCATTACCCATTCCAAATTCCAAATTGAAAATTCCACATTGCCCATTGCCCATTACAAATTATCACCCAATCCCAACCATGGGAACTTCACCGTGGAAATCGCCTATCCCGAAGCGCAGGACGTAACCGTCACGGTTTACGACTCTGACGGAAAACTCTTGCTCACCATGAACGGCAAGGGACAGAACGCATACCGTTTTAAGAACTCAGTACCAACCGCCGGACACTACCTTATTGACATTTCATCTCCCACGGAACGGAAGACCCTCAAAATGATCGTCAATTAAAAAAAACATATTCCTTAAGCAGCCTCGAAGAGGCAAAACGCACGAAGTGGAAATAACCCCGCACAAGCCGAAGGCGCAGTGTGGGAACCGAACAGAAAAAAGAAAATAACATAGAACATAGAGAATATGAAACAATACCTGCTCACCATCATCGCGGTGCTGGCCGCCATCATCCTCGCCCTGTTTTCCATCGAAACGGCGAACAACCAGTATTCAACCCGTTCCTACAGGACATACAGCTACAATCCTGCCCCAAATGCTTGGAACGGTGCTGGGGACGGAACGCCGTCCTTGCTTCAGAAAGACAATACGGGGAGTACCGTTGCCCCTCTGACAGAGGCGAATGCAACGACCGAGAGTTTCCTTACATTGCCTGAAGCAGGCTCTCCATTGGGCGCACCGCCCGCCATGCTGGTAACGAGCGCAATGACGGAGCTCACCCCTGTGCAGCTGCCGCCCCTGGACGCGGGCATGGTCAATGTGACATTCAATGAGGAATTAGGAATTAGAAATGAGGAATTAGAAGAGGGAGATGCAACGGCGAGGCATGCAGGCGGTTATCGCCTTTCATTGCCCATAGCCCATTCCTCATTTCTAATCGCACTCCCTTACGACCCGTCATTGCTGCCGCAGGGCTTCACCGAGGACGACATACAGACCTACGTCTATGACCGGCAGTACCACCGATGGATTGCCATCGAGCGGGATTCCATCAACGAATCCGACCTGCTGGTGTACTCACGTTTCACGCAAGACATCACCGTACCCGAACAATTCCTGATTCCTAATTTCTCATTCCTAATTGAAGACGATTCCCCGTTAGACTTCATCAATGCGGTGCTGAAGACTCCGGAAATGCCGGAGACCTCGGCCTACACGCCCACGAGCATCAAGGAGCTGAAGGCCGCCGACCCGCTGGAGGGTCTGACGCTGATGCAGCCGCCCACGGCCAACAACAGCGGCACCGCCAACCTGAGCTACCCGATTGAGATCCCCGCCGGTCGGCAGGGAATGCAGCCCAACCTTGTACTGACATATAGTAGTAGTGGCGGCAACGGCTGGCTCGGCGTGGGCTGGGACATTTCCATCCCCTCTATCACCGTGGAGACACGGTGGGGTGTGCCGAGATACCGTACAGCATGGGAAAGCGAAGTGTATGTATATGAGGGCGAGCAGCTTGTGACCAAAGACGGTGCAGGTGAGTTTCGTAAAATGGCCCATCGTACCAACGACACAGCAAGCATTGGCAGACTGAACGGAAATGTTCGTTTTTATCCGAGAAAAGATGAGATTTTCGACAGCATCGTGCGGCATGGAAATGGCCCCGACAACTATTGGTGGACAGTGACCCACAAGAATGGTGTCACGGACTATTATGGAAAATATTCCTCTGACGGTGGGGTAAACAACAGCTGCGTGCTTCGTAAGACAGACAACATCAAGACAAACAGCACGGGTGCAATCGCATACTGGGCGTTGGCGGAGAGCGTGGATCCCGACGGAAACAGCGTGCGGTATTACTATGATATCGCCTACAGCAAGGGCGTCAGCAACGGGAGTTGGGGCAAGCAGATTTACGCCGACAGTATCAGTTACACCTGTATGAGTTCAACAAATCCGACATTGGAAGAACCTGGCAAATACAGCTTGGTATTCCAAAGAAAAGGGACAAACAGAACGGATATCATCACTTCCTTGAATCGTGGTCTGAAAGAGGTTACCGCCGACGTGCTGTGCCATCTTGACGTGAAATACAGCGACACCCTTTTTCGCCAATATGTATTTGTTACAAAAAACGACAGTGCCACCAAGTACAAGACCGTCCTCACAGATATTGTCAGAATAGACTCTCCGACAGTTAATATTGACATTGACTGCTTCAATGTGCTGGACACGAACTATGAGGTGTGGTGTAATTTCCAGGAGAATGGAAAAAATACTTCTTACGCCGCCCGTTACCACTTGGATTATTACGAATACCCTGTTGCCGACAGCCTTTTTACAGCGGCAACAACCGTGAACAACCTCCCATACGACACCATTTGTCTCAAAGGTGTGAAGAGTACGTTCCGCTCCACGGCACTTGGAGCCACAAAGACCAAAAGCTGGAGCCTTGGCGGGACCGGGGCGGCTGGTCTTGGCCCCGATGTCTGCACAACCATTGCCACCCTCGGGGCGAACTCGGCCTATTCCAACTCGCAAAGCGAGGGGCTGATGACTCTTGTGGATTTGGATGGGGACGGGTTGGCGGACAAGGTGTTCAAGAAAAACGGAAGGCTTTATTTCAGAAAACAATTGTTCCGGCCAAACGAGCCGTTCGCTTTTGATGCCACGGCTTATCCAATAGAGGGAGGAACGTTCGATTTCCTTAAGGAAAGCGGTAACAATGTCACGCTCGGTTTGCAAGCCTCTTGTGTCGCCAACCTTAGCGGAGAATTTCCATTTGGATGGTCAACCACCACAAACTATATGGCGGACATCAATGGTGACGGACTTATGGACATAGTAACAGACAGAGGGGCTTACTTTGGGAAACACGTCCAAGGACAGTCACCGTCTTTTTCCTCCATAAACGCCATACAGACCTCCGTACCTGGTCAAAGCGACACCAGCTACGGCTACATATCATCCTCCGTACTCGGTACTGGCAACTGCGGAGGTGTGATTATTGACGGAGCCGTTGACCCCGACATCGGATGTGTCCCCGACTACCATGAGATAACAATTCCGCGCAGCGACACAATACCGTCATGGATTCTCAGTGAAGGATGTACTGCGCAGATTGTGGGATACAAGAGCTGGGATCTCTCGCCTCGTCCCCCTCATATTCCAGACTCTCTTATTGCCCAACAGCCAAAGTCCTGGCCTGGGAATGGAGGTACGGGACCGATAGCGATAGACTCAATGATTGTACGCATTGTATGTCCGAAGTCGGCTTGTTCACCGGAACTTCATTCTCCTGACTTTGACGCGGTAAGAGTTTGGGTTGCCCCATACGATGATTCAGTGAAAGTGTTCTCCTCCATACGTCTTTCCCCCGAGCAGTATGATCTTCAATACCAGAGCCGTTATGCAAACGGTATTATTTACTCCATAGAACACAATTCAGGATGTTCGGCGGATGCAAACCACAAACTTCACGCGACAGGTACCGACTGCTCTTTTGTCGGCAATATTGGGAAATGTGACACCTTGTTTCATAGGGACACTGTTCCCTTCTATGTCCACAAGGATGATATTCTCTTTTTCCGCGTCCAGTCCGATGTTGACAGGTCTTTCGACAAGGCCGAATGGAAAGTGCGCATAGTAGCCGTGAACCATTCAGGACAAGGGAATGATACTTATGGCAGGAACTGTGCTGTGTTCCACTCCGACAGTGACTTTGTACTGACGGGACGCAATCTCTACCAGGCTCCCCAAAACGGACATGTATGGATTTCGGGATTGCTGCAGCACAAAGGGGCCGGACAGCCTGCTAAACTCATCATCAAAAGAAAAAATATCATCGAATACCAGCGTGTCCTGAATCCTGGGGATTCATTTCTTGTAACAACTAACTTTGCCGTTGATTCCCTTGACACCATAACGGTGAAAATAGGGCGGGAGAACAATTCCGGCAACCCGCAATGGCCAAACATTCACTTCATCCCATTGTTGAAATACTACCCTGCTGACACTGTCTACATAAAGGACACCGTCTGCTATTATCCCCAGATCCAGATGGACATATTGCATCCGACTGAGTCTTCCGAAAGGAAACTTTACCACAAGTATTTCGGAACCCTTTACCGCGGGTGGGGCCAGTTTGCCTATAACAGAAAGGATATGAATTCCCAGAATGCATGTATAGACATCTCCAGCCTTGAACTGCCCGAGTGGTACACGGCAGCATCGTTGAGCGACATAGACACCAGCGTGTTCTCCACCCCGATTGACACAGGGGATTTGGAGAACTCGCTGACATCGGTCGTGAATGCCGTCAACAACCCCCTGTCATCGTATGGGGATTGGATTGAGATGACAGCATACAACGAGCAGGGGGTGTATCGCGGTTCGGGACTTAACACGGCTGTCTCAGCGACTTTCATTGACAATACGGAACCCCAGCTCAGCATCCCTGTGTCCGATTCCGTCCAAGGAAGCCAGTCATACGAGAACACGGATGTTGATTTGGAGAACATTCCCATTTACGACTATCCGGTGCCTGTAAGTGTCACGGGCTATCTGGTGCAGACCATCCGGAAGCGTCACAGGAACAATAGTGCCGACTTCTCCATGGGTATGGATATGATGATAGCCTCCGTGGGCATGTCCGAATCGGGAGGCGGAGCCTATATCCAAAGCGACTATATGGATCTGAATGGAGACCGTTATCCCGACCCCATTTCCACCAACGGTGTGCAATATTCGATGCCGTGGGGCGGAATAGGCTCGCTTTCCCTTGTCGTCTTTCCCGACAAGCATCTCAGTGCAACAGTGTCAAATTCTGACGGCGAAACCAGCGGACGCTGTTACCCTACCTCCACCAAACTCACTTCCAACAATCCGAAATTCGCCAAAATGACCTTGTCGGGTAGCGGTACAGTGAGCCAGAGCGATGTCAGCAGCCGGGATTACACGGACTACATGCTCTTTGATGTGAACGGCGACGGCCTGCCGGACATGGTGAACACATCGAACAAGACGGTAATGTTGAACGCGGGTTATGGCTTCCTTAACGCCGAATCCTGGAATGTTGATTTCATCCGAAAAGGGAGCAGCAGCAACCATTCCGACAATGCAGGTCTGTCCGGAGGCTGGGCAAATATGGGGACAACCGCGTCGGGCAACTCCTACAGCCTTGCGCAGTGCAGCATCAGCGGCGGCACGGGCAATGGCAATTCACACAACAGGACGACAAAACAGATGACGGATTTTAACGGTGACGGCCTGCCCGACAAGGTTGAGACTTTCCTGACCGCGTCAAACAGCGGAATCAGTGTCAGATACAACCTCGGCAATGGGCAGTGGTCGGCCACGGACTATATAACTGGTGTTTCCATCAGCGAAAGCCAGTCTGTCAGCGAGGATGTCAATATCGGTGTTACGGCAGGTTTCACCGCTTGCGCCATATTGAAAATCAACATCGGCGTGCAGACCTCCCCATACAACCGTTCTTTATCGACCGATGTGGCCCAACTCACTGACATCAACGGGGACGGCTATCCTGACTATATCACCTCCACGGATGAAACGAGTGTGACAATCCGTTACAACAGGGCGGGAAAGACCAATTTGCTGCGAAAAGTGACTAACTTCACGGGCAGCACCATTGAGTTGGACTATGAGCTGTCCGAGCCTTGCTACGAGAAGCCTCAGCGCAGTTGGAATCTCAGTCGTGTTGAAACCAACAACAATGTGCCGAACTGTCCTGTGGGTGGCAACCGGACTCTCACCACGTTCTCATACGGCAACCCTCACTACGACCGCTACGAGCGGATGGAGTTCGGCTATGACACGGTGAGGACGATTGCCCACAATACCGACAGTTTAGACGCTCCGTACAGGCAGAATGTCACAGTCTATAACAACGTGAATCTTGCCAAGCGCGGCCGCAAAGTGATGGAGGCGGTTTTGGATGGCAACGGCACGAAATATGTGGTGAAGAATTACAGGGCTGTGCTCTATGACTTCCTGGGCAATGTGGTGGACAGCAGCACTTGTAGCGTGGAGGGCACATACGCAGGACACGAGGCCGAGACCACCATATACTACGAAGGTCTGCCCCATGATTCCATAGTGGTGGCAGTCAGCAAGGATTATGACCGCTACCGTAACATCACCCGCTATGCCTACGAGGGAATTGTCGGGAACGGTAACGCCCAGAAGTTCACCGCCCGCATAGCCTATAAACAGAGCGCGGGGAATAATATGGTCTCCCTTCCTGAAACAGTGGTGGTCTTCAACCACGACAGTTCCGAAATCTTTCAGTCACGGACGGCGGAGTATGACAGCAAAGGGCATCTTACACGCTTGACGAGGCACAACGGCGCACAGAATGCCGTATGGGAATTCTCCTACGACAACTACGGCAACATGGTCTGGGCGAAACTGCCCGCCAATGCCAACAGCCAGCGGTTGGAGTTCACTTACGGCTACGATCCTGTGGTTCACACCTATCCCGTGACCGTCACCAACACTTCTTTGGGATTCTCCTCCTCTGCCGAATACGAGTACCTGCATGGCAAGCCCACCAAGACCACTGATATCAATGGCAACGAGATGTGGTACGAATACGATGCCTTGGGCCGGACAGTAAAGATAACGGCACCTTACGAGCAGGGAAACCAGCACCCCTACACTATCAAGATGGAGTATCATCCGCACAACTACTCCGACTTTGAAACAAGCCAGAACTGGCAGAAACCTTACTCATACGCCATCACAAGCCACTATGATTCCGAACATCCCGGCAATGACATTCTCACCACGGTTATCAGCGACGGCTGGGACAGGATGCTGCAGACCAAGAAGGACGCTGAAATCGGCGGACAGGAGATGAGTGTTGTGACGGGAAAGGTGGAGTATGACTGCTTCGGGCGTACGGTGGCGCAGTATCACCCGTTCACGGAGGCTGCCACCGATGCGGCAAGACCACAGTACAATCCGCAGACGGTTACAGGTACTGCCATGGAAACAAGGTACGACATTATGGACAGGCCCACACGTGTTCAGGACCCGATGAACCACGTCACGCGGATGTCGTATGGGTTTGCCGACAACAATGGACAACGTCTTTTCAGCAACACCACCATTGATGCGAAAAACAACGCTTTGACGGTTTTGAAAGACGGCCTCGGTCTGCAGATTCTCACAGCGGCTCCGATGAACACCGTGACCCGTTTCGAGTACGATGCCATAGGCCGGCTCAAGAAGAGCATCGACCCGGATGGTTTCAGCACAGAATACGGGTATGACAAATTCGGACAACTGACCCACAGACATCACCCCGACGCGGGGGACGACTGGTACGAGTATGATCCAGCGGGTAATCTCACAAAGCACACCAATGCGGCGGGCGAGCACTTGGACTACACCTACCATTACAATCAGTTGACAGACATCGCATGTTCCCAATATCCCGAAAACAATGTCCATTATGAATATGGTACAGCAGCCGATGCCAGCATAAATGCTGTTGGCAAAGTCATTCTCCAGGAGGACGGAAGCGGCTGGCAGACATTCAAATACGGGAAACTCGGGGAGGTTACGGAAAATATCCGTACATTTGCGCTCCCGTATGACGACCATATCTATACCTTCAGGATGAATTTTGAATACGACAGCTGGAACCGCTTACAGAGCATGACCTACCCGGACGGGGAGGTGGTAACGTATGGCTACAACAAGGGCGGGATGCTCAACAGCATGACGGGTGTCAAGAACGGTTTACCGTACAAATATCTCGACAGCGTCCGTTACAACGAGTTCGAGCTGAAAGCTGCGATGTTCTATGGGAACGGGACGAGGACGTTCTACAAGTATGACATCCTGCGGCGGCTCAGAAACCTTTATTCCCTGACATCAGCAAATGAACCCATGCAGAATATTGACTACAGTTACGATTCGGTGAGCAACATAACCAGGATTGCCAACAATGCCGGAATGCTCTCCAACGGACTGGGAGGCATATACATGAACGAGTATCAATACGATGACCTGTACAGGTTGGATTACTCGAATGGTTTATGGAACGGGAACCATCCTGTGGGTTACAAACTAAATATGGAATATACGCCGAATGGTCGCATCATGAAAAAATATCTCGATGCGGACACCTACACGCAAACACCCTTTTCCAGTAACCAGTCCCCTGTCCATTATTATAATGACTACCATTACACTAATAACAGCCAGCCCAACACGCTGGCATACATAGACAACGGCCCGCAACAGGAATTCGGCTGGGATGCCAAGGGCAACATGATTTACCATAAGCATGACGGCATACCCATGAAACGTTTCCTCTGCTGGGACGAGCAGAACCGGCTGCTGGGGGTTAAAGACGACAAGTTTCTGTCATATTACCAGTACGACGCCAACGGCGACAGGACATATAAGCTGACCGGTGATTTTTCCCGGCAGAACCGGAACGGGGAGTGGCATTACTACTATTACATGAAGAGGCCGACCCTATATGCCTCACCGTATCTGGTAACCAACCCCAAAGGCTACACCAAGCATTATTACGCGGAGAATGAGAGGGTTGCCAGCAGAATAGGAGGTGGAGGTCTGTATGAAATAGACCAGTATGACAATCCTGAAATGTTTGTCGCGCACAAGGAGCGTTCCACAAAGCTTTTCGTTAGAGTGATGGAGTGCCTTGAAACACAGGCTGAAGTGCCGGAATCCTTGCTGAAGTACCTTTACGAATGGCAGGAAATAAGGGAAGAGGAAAAGGACTGCTACTGGTACCACCCCGACCACCTGGGCAGTTCCTCCTGGATAACCTACACCGACGGCTCCGCCGTGCAGCACCTGCACTACCTGCCCTGGGGCGAGGACTTCGTGGACCAGCGAAGCACGACCTGGAACGCCATGTACACGTTTTCGGCGAAAGAGAAAGATGCCGAGACGGGGTACTCGTACTTTGGAGCGCGGTACTATTCCTCGGATTTGGGCATTTGGTTGAGTGTGGACCCGATGAGTGACAAATATCCTTCGCTTTCGCCTTACGTTTACTGTGCGAATAACCCGGTGAAGTTGGTGGATCCGAACGGGGAAGAAGTGTATATAGACGGGAATGAGAAGAATTGGGCTTTAGAAAAATTGTCATCTACTTATAAAAACTTGAATCTTAGCCTTGATGGATCAGGAAAATTGCAATTTTCCATAGATGAGAAAACAAAATTATCTAGTGATGAAAAACACTTATTAAAAGCAATTAAATCAACGGATGTGTCTGTTCATTTGACTGCAAATAAAGAGAACAAATATTCTCATCCGTTAACTGGGGAACTGCTACACAGTGATTTAGGAGGTGCTTTTATGGGTAATGCTTTGTCCGAGGACGGCAAATCTGTTAATACATATCAATTTGTTTCAAGAGATGTTTTTCAAGAAGTCTACTTTTCTTCTGACATAGGAGGTGCATTAGGGCACGAAATCACCGAATCTTACCATGGTGGTTTAATTTCTATAAACAAGGGGGAGGCTGCTTTGCCTGCAAAAAATAATAAAGCAAATGAAATATATGATTTGAGTCACGCTCGAGCGATAACGTGTCCTCTCACAAAGGAGGTGCAAAGATATAATTACTGGGCTGAGAAAGGTATTGATTATAACAAACTAAAGCCTCTTTTGCAACCTTTTTATGGTAAAAGTTTTGGTATGCCGCCAAATCTCAAGGAAAGTATCGTTGATTATTATCAGTTTATTGATAGTAACGTGGTGAGGTTTGAACAAAAAGAAGACGATAAAACTCCCCCACCATCTATTTATGATTCAATTTATTCGTGGCCATACCAAGTGGTGGGAATTGAATTTATGCCTACTGGCGCATATAGTATGTACAACTTAAAGGATTATTATCTGATTGAAGTGATTGATACAACAAAAACATTCGCCTATACTATAATTTCGTTTTGCGATGAAGCACTTGAATTTTGTACTGATCCAATCGAAATAGGTATGTTTTACAATCTAACATTATTCCCTCTTGAGAAAAAATCTAATAATACCGTTGGTGGTTGTTATGACCGAATAGCTGATGTTATCGTTGATAACATTCATGTGAAAATTTATCCACCTGCAAAAATATATCTTTTAGTTTCTGCCAGAGAACTAAAAGAAATATACTATCAACAAGATTTTGAATATGATAACAAGTAGGTATGACTTTTTATTCGTTTTAGTTCTTCTGATGATGAAAAAAAAGCATTATAAGTGTTTCTCCAACTGCGAGAGTATGGGTTTACTATCAGTACGATGCCGGCGGCGACCGAACCTACAAGCTGCCCTACAACAGGACGATCAGCAACCGCAGCGGCAGGATCTCCTATTACTGGCGGCTAGCGACGCCACCTTGTACGCCTCTCCTTATTTGGTGGCCACGCCGCAGGGATATACCAAACACTACTATGCGGAGAGTGAGCGCATCACTTCCCAGATTGGTCGCGGCAACTTCTCCACGCTGGTCACGCCCGTAACGGACACCGCCACGGCCAACCGCAAGGTGCGCCGCGCCGACAGCCTCGTGCTGGCGCTCAACCCTTCCATCACGGACACCGCCGCGCAACTTTCCTACCTCACTACCCTTACCAACCGTCAGAAGGACACCTGCGAAGCCTACTGGTACCACCCCGACCACTTGGGCTCTTCCTCCTGGATAACCTACTCTGACGGTTCTGCCGTGCAGCACCTGCACTACCTCCCTTGGGGTGAAGACTTTGTGGATCAGCGGAGTACCAGCTGGAACGCTATGTACACGTTTTCTGCAAAAGAGAAAGATACCGAAACGGGGTACTCGTATTTCGGGGTTAGGTACTACTCTTCGGATTTGAGTGTATGGCTGAGTGTGGACCCGATGAGTGACAAATATCCGCCGCTAAGCCCGTATGTCTATTGCGCGAATAACCCGATTAATATAGTGGACCCAGATGGAGAGGATATTATCGGTGCGCTAATTGGCAGCTTAGTGGGCGCCACTACCGAAATTATTTCACAAACTATTGCTAATGGAATGAATAATCTATCTGAAGGGAAAGGCTTTTTCAACGAATGGGGCGACAATATGGACGGGCAGATGTTGGCATTTCTGCAGCTGTAGGTGCTTTAGACGGCTTAGCACCTGGAGCCGGGAAATTGATTGGACAATTTGCTGGTGATGCCGCAAAAGCAGCTGTAGATTTAAGAACAGAAGAAGGTGATCTTAAATTGTATTCTCCTTTCAGAAAAGGTGATTATCATAAATCATGGGCTGCTACAGGAATGGATTTAGCCACAAATGTTGCAGGAACTCTTATGGGAAAGGTCAGTGGTTTGGACAATTTATCCAAAGAATTGAGAACTTTTTCAGATGGTTGGTTTGGTGGTTTTTTGTTCGTAAGCTCTTTAAAAGGCTCTTTGTCTGGCCTGTCGCATGGAACTCAGAGATTGATAGAAAAGGAATTCTTTCCTAATGTTTATAAAGAGCGACAACTGCCCCGTCAAAACACATCTTCTCCTATTGTGAATTCAAATCAAGGCTATGTTATAATAGGGCCCATTATCTTGATTAAAATGCAGTATGTTCGATAGAATATTTTGTTTCCCAACATGAAAAAAAACAGAAAAAACAGTAAAAGAGACGTACTTGCTGTAATATGCATACAAATAGCTTGCTTACTACCGTTTGTTTTCATATTGTTGTTTCAGAACGTTTCCTTAGAAAATTACCTAAGACGTGCTAAAAAAAAACAGCAATCAATAAAAGAAGGTATTGTCGTTTATCAACATAATCATAGGCTAAAGTCAGGATATAATTCTTTGTTTTTACTTAAAACGAAAGACGGGAAAAGCTATGAAACAGTCTGTCACCCTTATTTTCCAAATGATTATCGAGGATATTCTGGGCTGGCTTACAAATGTTACTTCTATTCTGATGATCCCCAAAAAGGCCTATATGTTTTTTGGGAATATCCTGTTCATGAAAGCCCATCTTTATTTTCTACGATAGGATATATTACAGAAATTCCCAGTCGGAACAAGGAGGAAAAACAAAAACAAATCTTTTCCATTCATTTTGCTTATTCAGCAGTGGATTCTCTTGGAAATTCTTGTTGGTATAAGGAAAATGAGTTTCTCCCCGAAAAGTACCTCCCTGTTTGCCGCTATTTAATGGATAATAAAATTGCGGTCAATTTCTTGGCATATCCAATCACATATAAGGATGAAATAGGTGGTTCCGCATTTTTAACCTATACAGCACCATTTGTCATGTGTATAGACAGGGACACGTTAGATTCTATTATGGCTATCAGGTAGATTTTTCAGGGCGACCGGGCACGCTATCCGTTCAAACTGCGTGCCAGGCTGTTTGTGACTAATTGTTGTTATGGCATCAGGAAAGTCAAAGGCAAATGCTTTTCCTGTATGACTTGTATATACAAATTGGCTCCACCCTCTGCAAGCAGTGCGTAGTGATGCCCAACGTGATGCCTACACAATCCCTCGCCCCGTTTTCCAGAAGTTTTCGGTAGAAAGTTTTCATAGTCTTGCCGTATGAACAGATGTCGTCGCAGATGACGATGTACTTTCCGGCAATCTCTTCCCTGTCGAACGACAGCTCCACGTCTTTCCCTCGACCGAGGTGCAGATGCTTCTGCGTTCCCTCGCTCAATATCGACACATAGCCATAGCCGTTCTCCATCCCGCTTTCCTTGCAGACGGCACGGCTGAAGTCCTTCCACCGCAGTTCGTTGCCGTGTACTGTCTTTGCCGGAATGCACATCAGCACGCAGTCCTTCAGTCCGTCGCCGAGTATCAGGGATAGCGTTTCCACCACTTTGGGTACAAAGAAATTGACAGCTCGCAAATGTTCAGCAGCTGTGATGTGGTTTCTGTCGTACTTGAGATTCCAAATCATCCTCCTTATATTGACGGATTCCTGTGATAAGTATGGTACATCTGTAGGGTAGTAGCAATACAACGGAAAGCAGGGAAATCCAAAATCCCTAGGCACGGTGTTTTCCCAATCCTTAAGCGTAATCTGTTTATCCTTTCTCCGATGTCAACCGTTTTCATGGTTTTTTATAGTGTGTTTCCTCCATTGTGTTTTAAGCATCCTACACATCCCCTCACCATCGCAAAGGCATCGATGCTGGTCAAATACCGTCCCCCTCTCCTCACCAAGAGTTCATTCCCGCGAACATTGTCGTCGAACGTCACTGCCCTGTCTGTGTATTTCACGCAGAAGAGTGGTTTGCCAGACTTCAAGGTTGACATCGCAGCGTGGAACGTGCCTCCTCCGACACCGGTCTGGATTACAACCACAGCATCTGACAAAGCCGTCTGTATCCTATCCCTCGTGACAAGGCGGCTTTTGTCGGCTATAACACCAACAGGCTGTTCGCTGATGAGCAAACCGCCGTTGTCAAGAATCTCTTTGGCCAACAGTGCGTTTGAAGGTGGAAATATGATGTCAAGGCCATTTGGCAGGACGGCTATGGTTTTGCCTTTGTCCGCGGCAAGCGCTCCTCTATGTCCTGCCGTGTCGCAACCAACAGCAAGCCCGCTGATGACTGCGATTCCGTTTTCGGCGAACAACCGTCCGAGATGTCTTCCCGCTACCACTCCCTCGGGTGTCGGATGTTGTGTGCCGATGATTGCCACGCATGGCATATCAGTTATTGCAATGTTTCCTTTACAATGGATTATGACAGGCACGTCCCGTCTGCCGTTCTCGTCAATGGTGTTGAGCAGCCGCTTGGGATAGCGACTGTCCTGAAAGGATATGACTTCCATACCGAGCCATTCCGACTCAGCCATTATCTGTCGGGCTGTCTCGCACGCCCATTTGACCTCATTGATGGACACCGACTTCCTCCTGCATCGTGGCACCATACCGATTCCAAGGCAGATATTGATGAAGCCTGTAAGGTCTTTTTCAGTCTCACAACCATTCGCATCCAAATGTTCGGCATACCGGGCAAGTCTCATTACAGTCGCATCCCCGAACCCGTCGATTGTCCGCATTGCAAGTAACTGTTCAGTTGTCATCCTCATCTCCCTGATTGTCTTGTCGGTATAGTTGATGTGCAAACTTATCAAATTTATGTTGTATTTCAATCAGTTGAATACGCTGGAAACCTAATTTTTTTTCAAGACAAGGGGCGGCCGGTTGTGAGCCGGTCGCCCCCATAGTTGCCAAAACAAGTCCAATTGCTGGGCATTATCCGAGCTGGACGGTGTTGAGGCACTCCTTGAACGCAAGGCCGTTCTCGAACAGCACGTTCGGCGGGGCAAGCGTGATCTCGTGGCCAGTGAGCTGGCTGTTGGGGATGGTGAACTTGCCGCCGTTCAGCTGCGGTGCGGTCGCGGGGTTGGCGCCATCGACAAGCCAGCAGTCGGGCTCGCCCGCGATTGCCGCCAGTTCTGTGGTGATGTCCGCCTCTCCGCAAACGGAGACGAAAGAGATAGCGGTGTCGGTGTCGCCCTTGACGGCGACCATCTCCACGTCTTCCAGACCTTCAAGCTCGATGACGTTCAGGTCGGTGTCGATGGCCTCCTTGGCAGAGAATTCCGCAGGTACGATGAACGTGTAGTCCACCTTGGGCTCGGAAATCTCGCTGGGCTGCGTGATGTCCGCAGTGGTGCAGAAGATGGTTGTCTCGAAGCCAGCCTGCCCGTTCTTGCTGGCGCATCCCCACACCTTGCCTTTGTTGTCAAAGATGAAGGCGCGGCGGATGATGCCGTCGTTGAAGCTGGCCAGACGGTTGCTTAGGCAGTAGTCCTGGTTGTAGGACTGTGTGAG
>CALDIA010000027.1 GCA_937901455.1 uncultured Bacteroidales bacterium
GAGCTAACCAAGTCACCGTTTTGTGATTTTGTATTGTACGTTGGGAAGAAAACTTTAATCAAAAGAGTGCCCTTCGAAGAGTACATAAACCGCGCTACAGAGGTGTGATTCGCCTTTTTGACTTTACGCCAATATATTGAAAAAAGAGCCTATTTGTGTTAATGTATTCCTGCACTTAGGCTCTTTTTCGGAAGAAGGAAAGGAGCTGATCGTATGGGTAGAGACCTGAAAGGTAAAGAACTTGGACCTGGGGTCATGCAAAGGAAAGACGGAAAATATTCCGCCAGATATACAGGTGCAGATGGTAAGCGACATGAGAAATACTTTGATAAATTATCAGAAGCAAAGAAATATGACGCAGGAACGAAACTGAAATTTATGATTTGGGAAGTAAAAAAATAATCAATAGGTTTGCGCCAGTTGGCGTAAAATTGGCGTAAACCTCCGAAATAAAATACAAGAAAAGCTCGTAAATTCGGGCATGGAGGAAATAAAATGAAACTAGGCATAGTCGGACTTCCCAACGTAGGCAAGTCCACACTCTTCAATATACTCACCACACTGCTGCTGCCTGATGCCGGCGACATCAAGGTGCTGGGCATGGACCTTATCACCGACTACAAGCTCATCCGGCAGGAGATTGGCTACCTGCCTGGCACATTCTCTTTATACCCTGACCTTTCTGTAAGGGAAAATTTGGACTTCTTCGCAGTGATGTACAAGAGTGACATAGAGGCGAATATGGACCTTATCCGGCCAATCTGGAAGCAGATAGAACCCTTCAGCAAACGCAAGGCCGGCAAGTTGTCGGGAGGTATGAAGCAGAAACTCGCCCTCTGCTGTGCGCTCATCCACCGTCCTAAAATACTCTTCCTCGACGAGCCTACCACTGGTGTCGATCCCGTGTCACGTAAGGAATTTTGGGATATTCTGCAAAATATCCGCACGCAAGGCATTACCGTACTGGTGTCCACTCCATACATGGACGAGGCGACCCTCTGCGACCGTATTGCCTTAATCCAAGACGGCAATATATTGGGTGTCAATACCCCCTCCTATATTGTGGAACATTTCCAAGGATCTCTGTACACCTTCAAGAGCGCCAACATTTTCTCGTTGTTGAATGCCCTGCGGGAATGCCCGCTCCAATGCAACTATTATCCATACGGCGAGTATTGCCATATCGCTTTCTATGAAGATATGTCCGAAGCAATGCCCCTCTTTGTGCAATTTCTGGAAGATCATCATCAAGAACATGGGGAGATCCTTCCCATCCAGCCTTCCATAGAGGATTGTTTTATTGAAATTGTTAAAATGAACCAGCATGAATAGCATAGAGGTAGAACATCTTACTAAGAAGTTTGGCGATTTTATCGCAGTGGACGATATTAGCTTCCAGGTCCGGGAAGGCGAGATATTCGGCTTCTTGGGGGCTAATGGCGCTGGCAAGACCACGGCCATCAAGATGATGAGCGGATTGCTGCGGCCAACCTCCGGCACGGCTGTCGTGGCTGGTTATGATGTACTCACCCAATCTAAGTTTATCAAGCGCAATATCGGCTATATGAGCCAGCGCTTCTCTTTGTACAACGACCTGACCGTGTTCGAGAACATGCAACTCTTCGGCACTATCTACAAGATACCCCGCCGTGAACTGAAAAACCGCATCATGCAAAGTCTGGAACAACTCGACATGACCAAGCAGGCCAACTTGTTGGTGAGTTCCATACCATTGGGCTGGAAACAAAAACTGGCCTTTGCCACGGCCATCCTCCACAAGCCTAAGATTGTCTTCCTTGACGAGCCAACCTCCGGCGTGGACCCTATCGTGCGACGCGAATTCTGGAACCTGATCTACCAGACCGCCTCCACGGGTGTGACTATTTTAGTGACCACCCACTATATGGACGAGGCCGAATATTGCCACCGTGTCTCCATCATGGCCGATGGCAAGATACGGCTGCTCGGCACCCCCGAAGAATTGAAACGCCAAGTGGGGGTCAATACCATCAATGACGTCTTTGTGGCTTATGTGAAACATTAACCCAATGAGTAGATGAATGAGTTGCGCATGATATTGAAGAAAGAGTTTATCCATATCCTGAGGGATAGGATTACCTTACTGCTGGTACTGGCCATGCCAGTGGCACTCGTACTGCTCTTCGGATTCACTATCAGCACCGATATACATAATGCCAAAGTGGCGGTACTGGACTATTCTAAGGACACCCACTCACAACGTTTGCTACAGAAGATGTTCTCCTCCAACTATTTCCAAATAGTGTCTTACCCTAATACGGAGGCGGAAATCGACTTTCAATTCAAGGAGAATAATATCAAACTGGCATTAATTATCCCTCAGAACTTTGAGGAACAATTAGAAAAGGAGCATGTGGTCACTCTACAGGTGATTAACGATGTGTCGGACCTCAACGTGGCATCCATTCTCAACAATTATGTGCGGGCGGTGGTGCGGGATTTTCAAGACGAGTACAATAGTGAGCGCAGCGATGAGGGCGATGTGAATATCGTCACCAAGATGCAGTACAACCCCAATATGGAGAGCGTGTATATGTTCGTGCCAGGCATCATCACCCTGATTATGATCCTGGTTACGGCCCTGATGAGCTCCATTACCCTGGCGCGTGAAAAGGAAACCGGCACCATGAGGATGCTCTTCATCACCCCTGTGAAAAAAATCTACATCATTATCGGCAAGGTGATTCCCTATATGATCATCTCTTTCTTCAGCACGATCGTCATTATCATCATCAGCGTCTTTGTCTTTAAGATGCCCCTCAACGGGAGTATATTCTTCCTCCTGTTGCTATGCATCATCTTCATGCTTACATCCGCCTCCTTCGGTATGCTGATCTCAGCGGTCAGCACCACACAACTCGATGCCATGATGATTACTATGATGGGTCTCTTCTTGCCCACAGTGCTATTGTCGGGCTTCCTCTTCCCATTGAACAGTATGCCTATGATTTTCCAATTGATAGCCAATGTTTTTCCCGCCAAATGGTTCATCTTGGCAATCAAAGATGTGATGATCAAAGGGTCAGGCTTGTCAGATGTGTGGGCGTATCTGCTTGTCCTGCTCGGCATGGCTGTGGTGTTTATCAGTATTAGTCTTAAAATGTTGGATAAAAGGAATTAAGCAATGAGGACAATTCTGATATTGATAAAGAAAGAGTTTTTGCAGGTTTTCCGCAATCCATTGCTGCTTAGCATTCTGATTGTGGCTCCAATGGTGCAGTTCATGATATTCCCGTTCTGCGCCGATTATGAGATTAAGGTGCTCGACATTGCCTTTATCGACAACGATCATTCCAAGATTTCCCATGATATAATCCATAGTTTTGACGCCTCCGACATCTTTGTTTCCCACGGCAATCTTGCCAACAAACAGGAAGCCGAGGAGATGATGAAGCACGACAAAATTGATATCGTCATTGAAATCCCCAACCATTTTGAACAGCAACTTCTTAACCGCGAGAAGACGAACATTGCCATTACGGCCAACGCCATCAATACTACGAAAGCCGGTATTGGGGTGGGGTACACCCAAGAGATTATAGGGACCTGCCTGCAGGATTTCTCCATGCAGCATATTGTCGTTGACCCTAATCAGATTCCTGCTTCTGTGAATCTTTCCTATATATATTGGTACAATGAGCAGATGAACTACCAGAACCTCATCGTGCCAGGCATCTTGGTGATTCTGGTGACACTGATCGGCTGCTATGTGACCGCACTCAACCTGGTACGTGAAAAGGAGATCGGTACCATCGAACAGGTGAACGTGACCCCAATCCGGCGATGGCAGTTCCTCATCGGCAAGATGATCCCGTTCTGGATACTGGGTATGGCGGAATTTATTCTCGGATTGGTGATCATGAAACTCATGTTCGGTATCAATGTGCAGGGAAGCATTCCTATGCTGCTGGGTATAACGTCCATTTATCTGCTGGTGATGCTCGGTCTCGGTTTCTTTATTTCCGCTGTCTCCGAAAACCAACTCCAAGCCATGTTCATTGTACTCTTCCTCTTTATCGTCTTCGTTCTTTTGAGCGGCCTGTTTACGCCTACCGAAGGCATGCCGCAATGGGCGCGCTATATCAATTATTTGAACCCCATGTCGTTCTATATGGAGGTGATTAAAAAGGTAGTGCTCAAGGGCAGTGAGTTCGTGAGTGTACAACGAGAGACGATTGTGCTCTCTGTAATGGCTGTTATAGTCAATGTCGGGGCTATTCTCAGTTATCAAGACAGAACAAAATAGAACATACAACCACTATGAAGACAATTACAATGATGCAATATTTTATGAAAAGTCCTCGCCGCAATTTGGGCGTGACGTTCCTCCTGCTGATGCTGGTGAATTTCACATCGTGTCAGAATGGCACACCATTCCACCACAAGCCGTCATGGTTCAAGTACTACACCCAGTACTCGCCTTCACAACAACACGACTACTATCGGGGGCATATTCCCCAATGTCCAGAGGAGGATCCCAACGTGGCTTTTGGGGTGCAGGCTTTCTACGCACAACGCGACTATCAGCCTTTCTGGACGCGTACAGGCGTGGATGAAGGGATTGTGAGCGAATTGCTATACTATATTGCCGACGCCCACAGCCACGGTATCCATCCCGATAAGTTCAACTATGGCCAGATTGTTGCCTTGCTGGATTCCTTAAAAAATCATAAGGTGCAGAACGATGACAGCATTCTTCATGGCACGTTGATGGATATGGAATTGTTGCTTACCCGTTCTTATCTGCAATATGCCAAGGCGTTGCGTTATGGCATTGCCGACCCTAAGGTCGTGAATGGGGGCAAGTGGCTCTATGACTATGAAAAACCCGATACTCTCTTTGTGAAGAAGGCGTTGGAGGCGCTTTCGGATGTGAAGGCGGCTATGGCAGACCTGCAGGTGACGGATAAGGCCTATCAGCGCTATCAGGAGGAACTTGCCTCTTGGCGGGAACGGCCTCAGGCTCCTGACACTATTCCACTTACAATGTGGTACAAGCACGCCACCGACCCATCCTACAAAACACTGTGCCAACGGCTGAAGTGGCTGGGCAACCTCTCTGAAAATGTGCCTGACACTAACTGCTTGACAGCAAAAGTGCTGGCAGCGGTCAATGACTTCCGAACGGATAACGCCATCCCCACGCTTCTTCAGGTAATATTCTACGTTGCCTCGATAAGGAGACTATCACGAAACTCAACCGGCCCACAGAGTTCTATATAAAACGCTTGGCGGCCAATATGGAGCGACTCCGCTGGCATGTCATTCCCCAAAAGGGTAGTGCGTATATCGCCGTTAATATTCCCGACTTTACCCTCAACACGTTTGTTGACGACACTCTGGCTTTCCATACACGCGTGTGCTGTGGGCGCACGGCCGACCCCAGCAAGGCCTCCTGGCGCAAGAAACCCAACGGCCTGATTCTTGCCGCCAAAAGCGAAACCCCACTGCTGTATAGTAAAATCAATTATATCGTCCTCAACCCTGAATGGAATATACCCTACGATATTATCAAAAACGAATACTATCAAAAACTCTGCAAGAGCAATACCGCAGTGGTCAATAGGGAACATCTTTATATCAAGGACTCCCGTACTGGTGCCTATGTGAAGCCGGAAACTATCGACTGGACCCAGGTCAGTCGGCAGAATATCCCCTATCGCTTGTATCAGACCTCAGGCCGATACAATGCCCTTGGGCAGGTGAAGTTCAGTTTTCCAAATCCAGAGTCGGTGTATCTGCATGACACTAACAACAAAGGCGCTTTCAAACGCAGCGTGCGCGCCCTCTCGCACGGATGTGTGCGCGTGGAGAACCCCTTTGAACTGGCCGAGGTGCTTTATGATTACAATAGCTTCGACACTATCCGTAAAGAACAGATCAGTATCATCATGGGTAATGAACCCACTACCAAAAAAGGGGAAAAATATCTCGAGAAACTCCAGGAACAAGACTCCATCCGTTACGAGAAATTGTCGGAATATGACAAACAGTTCTACCGCAAGCTGATGCCCACATCCATACATCTAAAAAAGCAAATGCCCCTCTATATTGAGTATTTTACCTGTTTCGTGGATGACAGAGATAGAATGCAATATCGGAACGACATTTACTATAAAGACGATAATATCCTGCTATTCACCGGAATTGTGCAGTAAACCATGGCGACGAGGGAGCAGTTTCTGAAACGGTTACATCAGCATTTTGCCTTTACACCCACACCTTCGCAAGAGGAGGCTATCCGTTTGCTTTCGGATTTCATCTACGATCAAGGCGAGCAGTTCTTGTTTGTACTGAAGGGTTATGCAGGAACGGGCAAAACCAGTCTGATGAGCGCCTTGGTGGAATCTTTGGAGGAAATAGGGGTGCGCACGGTCTTGCTGGCGCCCACCGGTCGTGCCGCCAAAGTGTTGTCGCAGTACACTGGTCGCAAGGCCTATACAATCCATAAGTGGATATACAGAATTGCCCAACGCCATGGCGTACACTATTTCGTACGCAAGGAAAACAAATTCCAGCACACACTCTTTATCGTGGATGAGGCTTCTATGATTTCTGCAGAAAACAATATGGACGGCCTGGGGTTAGACAGTCTGTTGGATGATTTGACCGGCTATGTCTATTCCTCACCCCATAACCGCATGCTCTTTATCGGGGATGACGCGCAGCTCCCCCCAGTGCACGCCGATGAGAGTCCCGCCTTGTCGCTGGATTATATGCGACATGCTTATGATATTGTGCCATACACCTGCCGCCTCACGGATGTGGTGCGCCAAGCCCAAGAGTCGGAGGTTTTGCGCACGGCCACGAACTTGCGAAACAAAATTGCCCAAGAGGATTTCACGTTGCCTCTCTTTCAACTGCCTGCAGTCGCCGATGTGACCCGCATCCAAGGCGATGAACTGGAAGAACTCTATAACACGCTTTATGCTAAATATGATACCGATGACATAGTGACCATTACAAGGTCAAACAAACGGGCCAATATCTTCAATCAGGAAATTAGGCAACGCATCCATTTCAAGGAAAACAGTATCGCCACGGGAGACTATATCATGGCGGTGAAAAATAACTACTACTGGATAGATGAAGCCTCGGAAGTGGGCTTTCTGGCCAATGGAGACATCATGGAGGTGATGAGTATCCATCGCCAACAAGAACTCTATGGCTTCCACTTCGCTGATGTGACGGTGCGGCTTTGCGACTACCCACATACGCCTAATGTGGACATCAAGGTTGTTCTCGAGAGCCTGCAGGTAGAGAGTGCCTCACTGTCGTATGAAGATAACCAACGACTCTATCAGGCAGTTGCCGAAGACTATCAGGAAATCGACAATCCCAAAGCGCGTTTTTTGCGCATCAAAAACGATCCGTATCTCAATGCTGTGCAGGTGAAGTTTGCCTATACCCTCACATGCCATAAGACCCAGGGCGGTCAATGGCGCCAAGTAATCATAGACAAGGGGTTTATTCCCGATGACCATTTTGACAAGGAGTACTTGCGCTGGCTATATACGGCAATCACCAGAAGCACGGAGCAGGTCTATCTGCTCAATTTTGAGGATCCCTATTTTGGATAGTGCCTATTCGTATTGCTTGGCCAACTCGGGTTTTCCCATATCTTGGTACATAATGCGTAGGTTGGTGCGGATATTCTCATTGTCGGGGGCAATGCGCTCCGCATTTTTCAGGCAACGCTCCGCATTGGCAAAGTCGCGCTGAATGGCATATACTATCCCCATGTTCTCCCAGGCACTGGCAAAATTCTCATCCAAGGAGAGTACTTTGTTGAAATATTGTATGGCCTTGTCAAAGTCACCGAAGCCGCGACCCATAAGATTGCCCATGACGTTCAAGGCGACAATGTCGTTCGGATCTTCTGCCAACCGCCTGTTGAGTTCGTTCTGCACGGTGGTCAGCTTTTTGAGGGCCTCCTGACTGTTGCCTGACGAGCGGTCGCGCTCCGCCTCCGCAATCATGACATTGAACTTGTCCAGCTCGTCACCTTTCATGGCCTGGATGGTCTTCGTGATGTTTTCGGAGGCGATCATGTTGCCAGGCTCAATGGCCAAAGCATTGCGGTAGAACTGTAACGACCCCTCGTAGTTGTGGTCCAAGAACATCAGCTCTCCCATCAGCAAGTGCGCGTTTAGGGCAGTCTTATGCAACGACAGAGCCTTGTTCAGATATTCGTAAGCCATCTTCTTGTCGCGTTCTTTGTGACTCTTCTTCCAAATCTGCAGACAACTGCCACCCGCAGAAATGTTGCATTTGATACTGTTTTCCGAGGTCTTCACATCAGTGAGAAATAGGGTGAAGTCGTCATGCCAGGCGAAATTCCTGGTAAAGGTCTTGATGCCGTAGAAAAGCACAGTTGCGGCAAATAGACCGATACCAGCCTTTCGGATAATGTTGGTTCGATTGGTGAATAGCCAGTAAAAGAAATAGCCAAGAATCAAGGTGTATCCCAAAGAAGGAATGAAAACAAAACGCTCATTCATGAAAGTGCCAATGTTGAAGAACAGGTTGGAAGTGATGGAGAAGGTGATGACAAAGAAGAGAATGCCAAAGGCAATCAGATCCTTTTTCTTCAGTTTACGAATGGCATAAACAAGAAGCGCCACTATCCCCGCAATGATTACCCATACCAGCGGGTTGGAAAAGTTGGTGATCTCAATCTGATGCGGGTAGTAGTCGTGGGTGAGCGGGTGGGGGAAGATGAGTAGTTTCAGGTAAATGCCCCAAGTAATGAGCACGGTGGCAATCTCCTCGGCCTTGGTGCTCTCTACAAAAGGATTGTTCAGGATGTTGTGGGTGGTGTCGGCAGGCATCAGTCCGCCCAACACAAGGCTACGGATTATGATGAAAAATATGCTGCCTGCCAAGATGGGAAGCAAAGTGAGCAGATAGTCGCCTTTGCGTTTGGTATCCACATCATAGTACCACAGCGCCAACGGAATGACGGCCAGGAAGGTGATGGCGTTTTCCTTGGAAAATAGTGCAAAGGTGATGGACAATAGTGATAGCAACAGATACCACCATTGGTGCTTTTCAACATATTTGAGCGAGCACCACAGCGCCACCATGGAACCCAACATGGCAAAAATCTCATCACGCCCCTTGATGTTGGCAACCGCCTCCGTGTGAATAGGGTGGAGCGCAAAGAGTAGGGCGGCAAGGAAGGCCAGTGACTGAAACCATCTCGAACCCGTGTATTTGTTGAAGAGCATCTCCATAACTTTATAGATGATGATGCACAGCAATGCAAAATACAGGATGTTCATAAGGTGGAAGGCGACCGGCAGGATAGAGTTGTTGAAGAGTTCCTCATGTTCAGGATTGTGCAGGTTCTTGAAATCATGGCAATCCCCCTTGGCCTCCTTCACCTTTTGACCAAAAAGCTGGAACTCTATCAGGAAAGATAATTGCGACATAGGCCGGTAGCGGCCGCCCACCACGATGGATTCTTCATTGCCGAAGTAACCATTGAAGGAGTCTTGGGTGAAGATGTATTTGATGCCGTCCCACCCGCCCTCAATCACGGGCATGCTTTCTATGATCATCATACGATCATCCAGGGCGAATTTCAAAGTCAATGTGTTGCCATAGCATAGCAGCACTGCCACAAGAATGATTAGTTGGTGTAAACGACTGTTTTTCATAAGATAGCTTTCCTTATTTTTATTAATTTGCGAAGTAAAGGTTCCATTTGGTCTAAGGGTAGCATATTGGCGCCGTCAGACAGTGCGTGTGCGGGGTCGGGGTGCGTCTCCATGAAGATGCCATCGGCACCCACGGCTATGGCGGCACGCCCCATAGTCTCGATCATGTCGGGACGGCCACCTGTGACGCCCGACCTCTGGTTGGGCTGCTGCAGCGAGTGGGTGCAGTCGAGCACCACCGGGCAGTTGTTCTCCTTCAAGGCCTTGATGCCCCGGAAATCAACGATGAGGTCCTGATAGCCGAAGGAGGTGCCACGTTCGGTGACCATCACATGGTCGTTGCCGGCATCGCGCACTTTCTCCACCGCGAAGCGCATTGCCTCGGGCGAGAGAAACTGCCCCTTCTTGACGTTCACCCAGCGGCCTGTGCGGGCGGCAGCCACCAACAGGTCGGTCTGGCGACACAGAAATGCCGGAATCTGCAGCACATCGGCCACCTCGGCGGCCCACGCCGCCTCCTGCTCCGTGTGGATATCGGTCACTATGGGCAGGCCCAGTACAGTCTTCACTTTCCGCAGCACGGCTAATGCCTCCTCGTCTCCAATGCCCGTGAAAGAGTGCAGCGAGGATCGGTTGGCTTTCTTGTAAGAGGCTTTGAAAAGGAAAGGAATCTCCTGCTCGGAGCATATCTCCTTAAGCTCGCACGCAACGCGCAAGGTGATCTCTTCGCCCTCCACCACGCAGGGACCGGCGATGAGGAAGAAGTTGCCGTTGGCGGGCGCAATCATCTTGAGGATGTCTGTTGTCATCGTGATAGATTTAAGGTGCAAAGATACATTTTTTTGCCATTAACTGTAAGCCATTGGACTTGGCAATAAACAAAAACGCCAACAACCAACAACTACTTCCAGAACTCCACCCATTTCCTCTCCTCTGCGCTGAAAGCATCCATATTCCCGTCGTATTCCGGGTTCGGGAGGTACCATTCGGTGGATTCAAAATATTCTCGTAATGCCTTGTTCTTGAAGATGTAGCCTCGGTAGGCGAAGGGCAGGTTCTTCAGGATACGGCGCTGTTCTGGGGAGACAAGGGTGTCGTAGTTGTATTCGTAGTCGGTGTCGGATGGAATCAGCGAATTCGCGATTTCGTGTCGAAGGTCCGCTAGCAGATCAGAATAGGAATAATATTGTTTTGCCAATGTTTCTGTAAAAGAAGGAGCGTTGTCAGGGTCACCGAAAGAGTAATTGATGGTGTTGCTTTTGGTGAGATGTAATTCACCTTCCGGGTGGAAGTTGGCCTTTCGGAAGGAGAGGCTGCCTTCCTGGACGTGGAAAACAGGGATCTCCCTTTTCGTGGGGTATGGAGAAGAGTATGTCGTGGTTTTGCCTTTCCCGAGAAATCGCCATTCGTCAGGACTTTGAAAAAAATCCGGATCGATACTAAAAGTTTCGCGGTCGCCCATATTGACTAACAGCAGGAAGTCGTCAATCTGGTGGTTGGCCCAGCGGTTGGCGGCGGTCAGCACGTAGGGGAAATAGTATTCCTCGCCGATGGAGAAGGAGAGGTCGAAGTCGTAAGTGTGGTAGATGATGTTCAGCCCGGGGCGGAATGTCGCTTTGAAGTGATAGACATAGTCGGTGGGCATTCCCGGAGGATACTCCCAGGCGGCCAGCGTATCTTTAATCTGTTGAGGTGTCCAGTCAATAATGCGTCCGTTGTTGTAATATCGCGAAAACACGTAGTTTTTGTCCACATAGCGTCCGCTCTCCACGTGCGCAATCTCGTATGTGAGAGGCTCGCCGTTCATTGCCACCTTGAAGTTGCGGATGTGCGGATGTCGCGGGAACATCTCAAAAGGATCCAACCTACTGTTGTAAGGCGACTCTGCCTCGAACCCCACCAGCAATTCTTTCTCGCCCACGGGGTTGAAGAACTCGTAATAGACGGTTACCTCGATATGGTCGCCCACGCGGTTGAGGGTCAGCACCTCCTTCTTCACGCTGATGTCGGTCTCCGTGATCGGGATCAGCTGGTTGCCGGAAGCGTAGAACACGCCATCGTTGGCGATGGCGAAAAGAGCAGATAAACAGCAGAATGTGATAATGATAAGTCTTTTCATCAATGTTTTGGTTTGGCGTGGCAAAGATAAACAAATTTGACACGCCCAACCTGTTTTGCCAATTGTTTTGATTATTTATGTTTGAACATGTCCTTGTCCCATTGTGCGGGGTTGTTTCGGATGTAATTCGAGATTTTCACCAATGCGTGCGCATTTCGGATGATGTGTTCGTAGTAATTCCGTTGCCATATCGGAAATCCGATTTGTTTTGTCACGGCGGATTTGAATCCCCGAACAATCGCCCCCACCGTTTTTGACGGTGACCGTAGTGGCGTATCGCATACGCCCCTATCCTTTGAGTCGCATACGCCCCCATCCTTTGAGTCGCATACGTCCCCATCCTTTGAGTCGCATACGCCCCTATCTGATGTTAGACCGTCGTCGGGGGTATTCGATAGGGTTGTATGTATTTGGGGCGTATGTGATAAGCCCCCACGGCAAATTTCGACAATGGCGTGGAAATGATTGGGCATGACGACATATTCATGAAGGATCACGTCGCCTTGCCTTACATTAGCGGTGTTCAA
Organism: uncultured Bacteroidales bacterium; assembly: GCA_937901455.1. GTDB lineage: Bacteria > Bacteroidota > Bacteroidia > Bacteroidales > WCHB1-69 > F23-D06. The sequence continues at coordinate 12,348 of CALDIA010000027.1, forward strand.
CCATTCGTTCATTACGATTTTTCCCTTTTCGTTCAAAACCATTTTGCCATCAACAACACGGCCGAAATAACAATTTCTGTCTTTTGTGCAAATGGTGATGAAATACAATCCGTTGGCGGAATAATCATATCCTTTTAATCTGATACTACGGCGGCGGAATGTGTGTGGTTGGGGTGTGTTTAATTGGGGTGTGTTTAATTGGGGCGTGTTTAATTGGGGCGTGTTTAATTGGGGTGTGTTTAATTGGGGCGTATGCGATACGCCCCTACGGGGGGATTGCGCGGTTGTTTTCATAATTTTTATTTTGTTTTAACATTGCAAAAATACATTTTTTTCTGATTATATACACATTCTCCTCCGAAAATTTTTTTCTCAACGAATGCAATATAAAACTAATCTTTTCGTTGTATGATTAAAAAATAAATTATATCTTTGCCGCGCCGTTCCTTGAGCAGCCTCAAAGAGGCTAAACGCACGAAGTGCAAATAACCCCACACAAGCGTAGCGCAGTGTGGGGGCGAAAAGACGACAAACAATTAATAACGAACAAAAAAAAATAAGAGCAATGAAAGAATTAACCAAAGCAGAAGAACAGGTGATGCAGGTGCTGTGGCAGATCAAACAGGGATTCGCCGCCGACATCATCGCCCATTTCCCGGAGCCGAAGCCGGCCTACAACACCATGCTGACCGTGGTGCGCATTCTCGAAAAGAAGGGGTTCGTATCGCACGAGACCTTCGGGAAGGCGAACCGCTACTACCCGTTGGTGAGCAAGGAGCAGTACTCCGAGTCGTTCATGCAGCAGTTCGTGCGAAACTACTTCGACAACTCCTTCAAGTCAATGGTCTCCTTTTTTGCTAACAACCATGATATTACGTTGGAAGAATTGGACGACATCCGTCGCATGATCGATGCCGTTCCGCAAGATGATTCACCCGCAAAAACCGAACAGTTATGAAAACGATCCTTTTTTCCGCCAGCGCCATGGCATTGTTTTTCGGGTTCTATTGGCTGACCTTGCGCCGGAGCAACCTGTTCCGCTTGCGTAGGTTCTACCTCGTGGGCACGTTGGCGCTCGCGTTGGTGCTGCCGTTTGTCTCCATCGAGATGCCGAGCCGCGTGGCTGCCCTTGTTCAATCCACGACAACCGGGACAACTCTGACAACAGGGGAGGGTCAATCAACGACAACTGGGACAACTTTGACAACAGGGGCGGTTGAGGCAACGACAACTGGGACAACTCAGACAACAGTGGTGGGTCAATCAACGACAATAGAAACAACTTTGACAACAGGAGCGACTGAAACAACTAAAGCTTTCGCTTTTAAGGATTTGCTTTGGTGGGGTTATGTTCTCGGTTGCGGGGCGGCTTTTATTCTGCTGGTTGTCAAGCTCTTCAAAACTTTCAGGTACTATCGGCGCAGTGTCCTGTCGGATGAACTTTCGACGGGCGACATGTGCGTGCGGGTGCTGCAATGGTTCAATCCCGTCATTTACCTGTACGCCAAAGAGTTGAGCAGCGTCCACGAGTTCTTGGCCGATGAGGCTGTGCTCTCGTGCGGTGTTTCGCGCCGCGACTACCTGGAATTGCTGTACAAGCAGTTGTGCGTGGAAAGTTCGTGCCTGTGGGAATCAGCTTCCGCCACCTGCTGACCAAGAAGCGGATTCTGATGATGAGTCAGCCCGTGAAACGCAGAGTGTCAGCGTGGTGGCTACTCGCGCTCATTCCCATCATCGCCGGACTCTTGTTGGTGAACTGCCATCCGAAAACGGAGGAGGTTGCTGAAGAAGATGCGGTTGAGGAAGTTATCGATGAGCCCGTTTGCATGGACCCCGATACGATGCCGCAGTTCCCGGGTGGCATCCAGCAGTATGTCAATAACCTCATCGGTAGCATGAAGTATCCTGAATTGGCCAAGAAGTACAAATTGTCAGGGGTTCTTACGGTATGTTTTATTGTGGAGAAGGATGGACGTGTTCTTTTCACGGAGTTGGATACGGCTCATGTCAAATGGGGTGATGTTTGTGGCAAGAAGGGGAAGATGGTGCTTACGGCTCCTTTCGAAGGTTGTACGGACAGCAATGACGGTTTGGCTGTCGCGCATCTTGATCTCGGAAGGGATGCCCCCGAAGATAAAGAATCTCGGAAAGAGATTGTGTGGAAAGTGATGGATGACAATATGGCGGAAATAAATCGGGCTTTCCGTGCCGCACCCGCCTGCAAGCCTGCCATGAAGAATGGAGAACCTGTGCGTTGTATGTTGTGTCTGCCAGTAGGATTCACCACGGAGGAGCATGCCGTTAACAAACTTGTAATGCTTCAAGATATCGCCGTTTCTCCAACTGCAAAGCCGTCAAAAGAACGCTACGTTACTGGCATAGTTGCGCCCGATGAGCAGCTTGGGCCTGATTTTATAGACATTCCGTGGGTCGGCTACACCTCTGCTGTGCGGGACTGAAATGATTCTGATATGAACACGAAACATCTCATTATCATCGTTTTCTTAGGAAGTCTGTTCGCGTGCGCTGGTCAAACAGGTGGCGGCGCCGCGAACGGTACTTCCATTCAAAAGCACCCCTTCCGCTTCCATACTTTCACCCCGCACATCTACGTGGATGCCTTCCTGAACGACAGCTTGTCCGTCCGGATGGTTTACGACTGCGCGGCCCCTTTCGTGTGGTTGGACAGCACGTTTGTGGATAGCCACTACGGCTACGAAAGCAAGCAGACAATGGCGTTCGAGGGCATTGGTACAGAAGGGCGGCAGGTGGTGAAAGCCTTCCAGGATTGGAATATCACGATTGCGGGAAAGCGGGAAGAGTTCCCGATTATTCCCGCTCCAAATCTGCGAAGCACGTTTAATGACAGCGTTGACGGCGTGATAGGACTTGTTTTTATTAAAAAGTATGTTTGGGCGTTTGATTTCGACACTCATTCGTTCGATATTCTGCCAACTGTCCCTGATTCGGTGCGGAAAAACTGGCACGCTCTGAAATTGGTTTATCGGGATAAAATGTTCTATTTTGAGACCCCTGCCACTTTTTTCGTAACGGATAGCGTGAAAATCACAGGAAAACTTCTCTTCGACTCTGGCATGGGCTCGGATGTTAGCCTTTTCGCGGATGTGGCACGGAAATTGAATATCGGAAGTTTGGATATAGCCAAGGATTCAAGGACCACCCAAGGGGCTTCAGGCAGTAGCACCAACGAAGTTTTTGATGCGAAACGCCTGGTGATGCCGAACTTTGTGGTGGATTCCGTACGCACATGGGCGAATATGGACGCTGCCGGCCACGCCAGCAGGGCTCCATTCAAGGACGTCATCGGCTATTTCGGTTTCGGGCTGCTGCAACGGATGGGCGAGGTGGTGATCGATTTCCCGAACCAGGTCTTGTATTTTAAACCACGGTAATGGTAATCCTGAATGCTTCATATTGCTCAACAGAACTGGCTACAAGCACATTGGAAAGGGAAGGCTAACGTGATTTCGGCTGCGGGAGCCCCTTCAGGGGCGAAAGCTCGGTAGGGCAGGGCGGCGGGGCGGGAATCGCGGCGCGGGAGGGTGCCCGCGTGATTCGTGCGATCCGCGGGAAAGAGGGGTGTTTCAGCTTCGCAGCCATATCACGGTCTCGCCCTCGTTCACGAACGACGGAGCGACCTCCACGACCCTCGGGGTACGGAATCGGCGGACAGCCTCTTTCAGGGCGGTTCCGCGGTTGTAGCCGTGCACTACCACGATTTTCTCCGTTCCGCGCGGGGCACGCGCCACCCGTTCGCGCAGGAGCTCCAGTGCGTCTTCCACATACATGCCATGGATGTCAATGCGTAAAGTTTTGTTCGTCTTGGACATATTTCCTAATTATTGGTGTCCGCTTAAAAGTTCCGCGCGTGCGCACGCGCACGAGGGCATGAAAA
>CALDIA010000028.1 GCA_937901455.1 uncultured Bacteroidales bacterium
ACTTCACGGAGTTTGTTAGATGGTATCATCAGACATTCGTAGTACAGAAAGGAGGCGCAAGATGAGCATACTTGACAAAGACATGTTGGGCGCAGAATCCCCACGCCTACCCATCGAGGGGCTACCATACCAAGTGCAGAACATAGTCACGACATACGCCAAAGCCCTGAATTGTGCCACCGAGTTTGTGACCGGTGCAGCGATGGCAGCGGCAGCGCAAGCGGCAGGCAATAGGTTTGTTTGGACTAATGGGCAATACACTTGCTATCCGCAGTTCTACACGGCATTACTCGGCGACAGCACCGCAAACAAGACCACTTCAATACGCGCCATGATGAAGCCTTTGGAGCTGGCAGACCGCCAAGCGTTCAACGATTGGCAGCAAGCCACCGCAGACAAGAAGAATGACGAGAAAGCGAGAACGCCCTACCAAATAGGATTGTTGCAAGATTACACCCTCGAAGCCTATCAAGACGCTTTGAAGTTCAACCCTAACGGAGTGACAGCGTATGCAGACGAGATACTTACATTCTTTGGTAACTTCAACAAATATCGTAGCGGAGCAGATGAGAAGTTTTATCTTTCGGCTTTCGCCAACTACGCCGACTTCAAAAAGATAAGGCGAGGCGCAGGTTTGGATATGATTTCCCACCCCATTGTAAGGATAATCGGAGGCATACAGCCCGAAGTGCTACAACCTACTTTCGGAGGCTCCACCATGCTTGCAGATGGTATGTTGCCGCGCTTTCTGTGGTATGCCGTTCCCGAAAATTTCCGTTTCGATGAGACATGTACGACAACAACGACCCATTTTGTTGAAGCCGATTGGCACAATATCATCAGCCGCTTATTGAAGCATCAGGGCAATGTACAGCTTGTTTTCGACAACGAGGCGCAGCAACTATACACAGCCTTTAAGATTGAACACAGCAAGGCGAAGAACCGAAAAAACTTGTTCGGCTATGAAGCAGCGGTTTGTGGCAAACTTGAAATCTATGCCATAATTTGGGCAATGACTTCACGGATATTGAGATATGCGGCAGATAGTGATGGCGATGGCGACACGCTCACCATATTGGGGTATGATATGCAATACTCGTTGAAGTGCATGGACTATTTCCAACATTCCGCCATGCAGGTGTACCACACCATCACGGACGGGATAAAGTTGAAGCCAGCGGATTGCATCAGAGGACTTGCAGACTACATACAAAAAGATTGTCAATCAATGTTTGCAAAATCTTTGGGCATGAGCCATCAATATGTTAGTAAATTGCTGAAAGGAAAGTAAAGAGTTAGGTTGCAGGTTGCAACCATTGAAAACCCTTGTATTTATTGGCGTTTACGAAAAAACAGCCTGCAACCAACCTACTTTCATCCATCAGATAGTTAGTTGCACCCTATATCTTTTTAACATTATGAATAACAGTACAATAAACCACCTGCAACCTGCAACCATACAACATACCCGAAAACTATTCCGCTTCTATCCCACCATCGACAATACCGACATCCCGTTTAGTGTTTCAGACGAAGCGGTTGAAGAGATGAGGGCAAAACCCATCGGGCAGCGTTTGGTTTCGTGCTTTGTCCGCAGCCTCGTAGATGGCGCAGACTACAACGGGGAATTGTTGCCGTTGGGCGCATTGCTCAACGCTTACAGCCTACAAGTGGAAGCATTGAGGATTGAACCGAGTTGGATAGAAAAGAAGCGCATGGAAGACGAGTTGCCCATCTTCACGCCTTGTTGTGAGCTTCGATATGACTTTGAACACCGCGCCTATTATCCCATCAAATACACTTGCCTACTTGATTTCGACATACTCCAAAACGACAACCCAAACATTGACTTTGTGGAGTTGAAGCGAGAACTATCAGCCTTGCCGCAGGTCTATTATTGCGGACTTGCGACCAATGGGATAGACTTGTTTTGCATCGTGCCTATATCCACGCCACAGCGATACGCAGACCATGCACTGGCATTGATACGACAATTCAGGAAGTCGGGAATCATCATCAAGGTTGCAGATACCATAACACACACACGGACATTGAGCAGCGACCCAAGCGGACACTTCAACGAGAACGCGGTTGAGTTTACGCAACTATGGTGACGAGAAGGCGGAGCAATCCGCCTTTCCCTTTTTTCGTGGAGTTTACGAAGCTGTGGTGAAAAACAAGAAAATAACTTGCCAATTTAGGAAAGTTTCGTATCTTTGCGGCGAATTACAAAACCCAATGGCACAAATGAAAGTCATATTCCTACCGGAAGCAAAGGATTTCATCGCGACTCTTGATGCCGATGCAAGGAAGAAGATATTCTCGGATGCAAGGTTTGTCGAGAGCGGAGAGAAAGACGACCGCGTTTTCAAGAAAATCGACAAGAAGAACGACATATGGGAAATCCGGACGGCATACAGAAGGATGGAATACAGGCTCTTTGCGTTTTGGGACACCCGCGAGGGAACGCTGGTAGTGGCAACCCACGGCATGGTAAAGAAAACCCAGAAGACCCCCGCCAAGGAAATCAAGAAGGCGGTTGCAATCAAAAACAAGTATTTCAACGAATAAAGCATTTCACTATGGATTACACAACTCTTGACCAGATGATTGAAAAAGACCTTGGCCCGATCGGGACGCAGGAGCGAGACCAATTCGAGGCCGAGGTGAAGGAACGGATTGAAGTGTGGAGGCTTGGCGAGAAAGTCAGGGAGACACGCAAGGCCCAGAACCTCACCCAAAAGGAACTCGGGGAGAGGGTGGGCGTAGGCGAGGCGCAAATCTCGAAAATCGAGAGCGGACGCGCCGCGACTTTCACCACCATCAGCCGTGTGTTGAAAGCCCTTGGCGCAAAGACCGCCACAATGGACTTGGGCGAGCTCGGAAGAGTCGCCCTTTGGTAACGAGAGGGCGGAGCAATCCGCCTTTTTCGTTTCCGTCAGTCACGGAGAGAGAAACA
>CALDIA010000029.1 GCA_937901455.1 uncultured Bacteroidales bacterium
ACCATTGATTATGACATCAATGCGGACCAGTTCATCATGTTCAAGTATCAGAGCAATTTTGTGGCGAAGTGATTTGCTTATAATTGCGTGTTCGGCAGATATTGTTCAATGTCAAGTTGTGGAATCTTGCTGCCTTTTGCAATGACTACCTTGATGAATTGGTCGCAATCCGCAGAGGATAGTTTCCCTCTAACCTTGGCATAATACAGGAAGTCAAGTGTTGTCAGATAGGTAATTTGTTGCCGCTCGCAATACTCCTTGATGTCTTTCAAATTGCTACTGCCAATGACATTTTGGGTGAAACGACAATAGGCCATGCAGGCACTCTCGCCTTTGCCAAAGGTCTGAAGCAGTCTGGCGTATTCCGCCAACATCTCACCAGTGGGGTTGAATTGCTCTTTTGAAATGTTATGCAGAAAATGGATTTGCTTGTCCAGCTGGTCTTGGATGCTTTTAATCTCCTCATATACGGTGCTCAGCACCACATGCTCGTACTCCGGAAAGATTTCAGGGAGCATGCTCAGTCGTCCCGCTTTGGCGAAGTGGAGCAATACGTCAGCATCCAATACGATTTTGACCTTCTCCATAACCAATCATGTTGAGCAATTCGATATAATGGCCTTCCGAAATCCTTTCCTCTTCATACAGTCTCCTGGCCTTGGAACCGAAGTCGCCGATAACCAAGCCCTCGTTGCCTTTTGTATAAAGTGTTGCGTCATAGCCACGCAAAGCTGCTTCATGTGTGATGCTGAGCGCCAGCAAGCCATCAGCAGATGTGGGGGAGATGATGTGTAACTCCTTTAGCCTCAGTACCATCGTTGTATGGGAAACTCCATAGAGATGCTCCAACTTTAGAAGCGTGTCGATGCTGGTTCCTTTGTTGGCAATCTCATCAGAAGGTATGTTTTGCAACAGTCCTTCTTTAGGCATCAACAATGCGGAGGCAAACAGGTTAGCTGAGCGCTCTGTCGGGTCTGTATTGGTTGAGGACTTGCAGAAGTGCGCTTTGGGATTCTTGTCGTAGTAAAGATGGAACAATTCATGGGCAATGGTGAAGTGCTGCCTTCCTCTTCTGGAATTGCTGTTCACCAGCATAAAGCGATGTCTTTTGTCGGAAGTCAGGAGGGAAAGCCCGAAGAGGGTGTTTGATAGGGGGCGGTAAACAGTCATCACATTGAGTTGCCGAAGTGTCGTCTTCATGTTGACAGGTTCGTTTGCAGAGACGCGGAGCAATTCGCTTCGCATCTTTCCCGCAAGGTTCTCAGCCGTTTCAAGGTTCAGTTTTTTCATTTTTCCAGTAGCCTTTCCATTTTAAGATAATTCATCACCACGTTTTTGAACGAGGCCACTTCGTGCATATCGGCGGTATTGAGATTGTCGGCACGAAAAGCACATACAAGCATGTTGCGCATGGCGGCCTCATCTTCCTCGAACAGTAGGCTCAATTCGCAACCGAACAAGGCGGCGGCTTTTTCCAGTACATCCAAAGGTGTTTCGCGCTCGCCCGATTCATAATTGGCGTATGCCGAGCGCCCGATGCCAAGGTATTCGGCCACTTTCTCTTGTGTGTAACCATTGGCCTCGCGCAAGGCTTTCAGGTTTTTAGCAATCGTCGATTTCATCTGTTTGTCCATTTTATATCCGTGGCAAAATTACATTTTTTTTGAAAATAAATGCGAATTTGCCACGAAAATGGCGAAAAAATGTTATCGAGAGCTGAAAAATCATGGTAGCATCATGCTGAATTGTTCCGTGTGTTTTTATTATCTTTGCACCCATCAACCCCCAAAAGTGTAAATAAATAGAGATATAACTGATTAAATAACATATTGATATAAAGCGTTTTTGCTTTTCAAGTAAACGGGAATCGGCAAATTTTCAACTTACTACACGAGAAAGCAGAAATGCTCACGATAAATCCGTGGGCTTTCTTGTTTGTAGTAAGGTTTTGCCGAACCTCCGTTTAGACAGAAAGTTTCACGGATTCTTTTCGTGAGGCTCAAGAAAGGCGAAGCGCCCCCAAGCCTTATGAGCACCAAGCCTTCCAAGCATATTGATTCAGACATTCGCGAAAACGATATCTTTCGACACTCGCCTGAGCTGTTGGCGGTATTGCTGTTCGACCATACCATCGGGCGCAACATCCGTTGGTGCACACACGATTATAAGCGCAACGGCGAAGGCTATGGCTACGATGATGAAATTCGGCCTGAATTGATTACGGGCGAACACGGCATGGTGATTCGTCCGCGAGTACTCAAATCGAAGGAAGAGCAAACCGACCGCGTTAGGGACATGGCCGAGGTGTTCACCCCGGCGTGGGTGGTGAAGAAGATGGTGGACTACGCAGAAATCGACATTGGCACACGCTGCATGGAACTCACCTGCGGCGAGGCCCCTTTCCTCGTTTCGCGCTATGATGCCACCACGGGCGAATCAATTGCCATTAGTGATCGTGTTGGAATCCTCGACCGCAAATTACGCATGATAAACGACCTGAAGCTGAGCGATGAAGAATGGCTCAATCAGGTGAAACAGGCGTTCCAAACGACCTACGGCTACGAATGGCAAGGCGATAGCCTGCTGCTGGCCCGAGAGAACCTGCTTTATACATTCGTCGACCATTATGGGGCCCGCTGTGGCACATCACCTGACATTCGACTTTTGCTTGACTTTGCAGAAATCATTTCGTGGAACGTCTGGCAGATGGATGGCCTCACCTACCAAACGCCACACGAAAAGAAGGAACAGATAAACTTACAGTTCGATCTGTTCGACGAAGCCCCATCCGAGGCTCCCGCTCCCTTTTGCATCATTATGGATTGGCAAAACGGGAACACCATCAAAGTAAACGAAAGCAAAAGAATACAAACAAAACACAATGACAATATGAAATTCGACGTGATTATTGGAAATCCACCCTATCAGGAGGAGGTGGAAGGAACAAGCGATTCCGCAATTTACAATTGTTTCATGGATGAAGGATACAAGATGGGAAGGAAGGTGGAATTCATAACTCCAGCCCGATTCTTGTTTAATGCGGGAAAAACTCCCAAGGATTGGAATAGGAAAATGCTGAATGACCCTCACTTCAAGGTCTTGTTCTACGAACAGGACAGCAGCAAGGTTTTTTCAAACACAGATATAAAGGGTGGTGTTGCAATCACTTACAGAGATGAGGCTGAGAATTATGGAGCAATTGAAGTGTTTACTTCTTTCAGCGAACTCAACGCTATCCGAGATAAAATAATTAGTAGAAAGGATTTTCAATCATTCAGTGAACTGATATTTGCTCCTGAAAGCTATAGATTTACGGAAAAAATTCACTTAGAAAATCCTGACATAAAGGAAAGACTCAGCAAGGGGCATGATTTTGATATTGTTACTAACATTTTTTCGAAGCTCCCAGATGTTTTCCTTGATCAGAAACCATCTGGAATTGAAGAATATGTTGGTTTCATTGGACTTGAAGGTAACAAAAGATATACTAAGTATGTGAAGAAGAGCTATGTCAGACCTCATAGCAACTTAGAAAAATGGAAAGTAATTCTACCCAAGTCCAACGGATCAGGCGCAATTGGTGAAGTACTATCAACACCCTTAATCGGAGAACCCTTAATCGGGGAACCCTTAATCGGGCATACACAGTCATTTATTAGCATAGGTGCTTTCAAAACTGAAAATGAGGCACATGCGGCCTTAAAATATGTCAAGAGCAAGTTTGCTAGAACAATGCTTGGAATCTTGAAAATCACACAGGATAACAAAAAGGGTACGTGGAAATACGTCCCCCTCCAAGACTTCACTCCCAACTCCGACATCGACTGGAGCAAGGGCGTCGAGGAGATTGACGAGCTGCTTTTCGACAAGTACGGCTTGGACGAAAAGGAACGTGAGTTTATTCGTACAAAAGTAAAGGAGATGAAATGATGGATGCCACCAAGATACAGAGTTTCGGCAGCTACGTCAGAATGATGTATGCCTACAGCACACCCGAGATTGCCCGCCACGATGGTTGGCTGAAGATTGGCGACACCGAGCAGGGCGTCAACAAACGCATTCGCCAACAGACCCACACCGCTGACGTACGCTTCGAGTTGGAATGGAGAGACATCGCCATGTTTCGCGACGACTGCACCTATTTCCGCGACTACGACTTCCACGACTATCTGACCGAATACAAAGGCATCGAACGCAACGACCACACCGAATGGTTCCGCATCGACGGCACAATGCTGAGGCAGTGTTTCGAAGAGTTCGTCAGCCGCAACTATCAGCAAAAGGGCTTGCACCGCAGTTATAAGCTTCGCGACAAGCAGCAGGAAGCCGTGGAAAAGACATTGGCTTATCTCGCGGAAAACAACGGCGAGGGAAAATTTCTCTGGAACGCCAAGCCGCGTTTCGGCAAGACCCTCACGGCCTACGATCTTGTGCGACAGATGAAGGCCAAGCATGTGTTGATTGTCACCAACCGCCCTTCTATTGCCAATTCGTGGTACGACGACTTCGAGAAATACATGGCAGGGCAAACGGGCTACCGCTTTGTGAGCGACAACGAGTCGCTAAGCGGACGGCAAGGCGTGATGACGAGAGATATGTTCCTAAAATGGCTTCCCAACCACGGTGACGAGTGTACCGGGCAAATTTGTTTCGAGAGTCTGCAAGGACTGAAAGGCTCCATCTATTTTGGTGGCAACTACAACAAACTGCACTGGATTAAAGACATGAAGTGGGATTTGCTGATTGTGGATGAAAGCCACGAAGGGGTTGACACGATGCGCTCCGACCGTGCCTTCAACAACATTCAACGCCGATTTACCCTTTATCTGAGCGGCACGCCCTTCAAGGCCATAGCCTCGGGTGAGTTTGGCGACCACCAGATTTTCAACTATACCTACGCCGATGAACAAGAGGCTAAAGCAAACTGGGCCAGCGACGGACACAACCCCTATCAGGACATGCCTCGGCTCAACCTCTTCACTTATCGCATGAGCGACATTGTACGTGAACAGGTGAAGCAAGGCATAGAACTCGACGAGGAAGGGACGATTGACTACGCCTTCGACCTCAACGAATTCTTCAAGACTAAAGAAGACGGCAAGTTTGAGTACGAGGCCGACGTGCGCAAATTCCTGAAAGCACTGACCACTCAGGAGAAATTCCCTTTTGCCACCGAAGAGTTAAGGAAAGAGATGGCCCATACCTTCTGGCTGCTCAAACGCGTGGATAGCGCAAAGGCTTTGGCCAAGCTGCTGAAAGAAGAAGGAAGTCCGTTTGAGCAATATGAAGTGGTGGTGGCGGCGGGCGACGGCAAGATTGACGACAGTGCCGAGACCATCAAAGCCTACAATCGGGTGAAAGAAGCCATCAAAACCCACGACTACACGATAACGCTTAGCGTTGGGCAGCTCACCACGGGTGTCACCATCCCCGAATGGAGCGGCGTTTTGATGCTCAGCAACATGCAAAGCGCGCAGCTCTATATGCAGGCCGCATTTAGGGCACAGAATCCCTACGAATACTCGGAAGGAGGAAAAATTGTCAGGAAAGACAATGCCTACGTCTTCGATTTCGACCCGGCTCGTACGCTGATTCTCTACGACGAGTTTGCCAACAACCTTAAAAAGAGCACAGCAGGCGGCAATGGCACGAGCGATGAGCGACAGCAAAACATACGCCAGTTGCTGAACTTCTTCCCAATTATAGCGGAAGACGGAGAAGGACGGATGATGCAAATCGACGAGCGGCAGGTGCTGAGTATCCCGCGAAAGATCAAATGTGAGGAGGTGGTGCGACGCGGCTTCATGAGCAACCTACTCTTCAATAACATCGCAGGCATTTTCAGCGCTCCTTCAGTCGTGAGCGAAATCCTGAACAAAATGGAAAAGGCGCACGAAGAGCGCGGACGCGGGTCAAAAGCGACATTAGGCGATGCAAAATCCGTGAGCGTTGACGAGAACGGCAAGGTGCTGATACCGACAGAAATCATTGTGGGTCAAGAGCAGGACATTTTTGGCGACAAAGTGTTTCAGACCTTCGACGCGCTGAGGGGTACCTATGAAATAACGATGGCGGCAGAAGACAATGTGCTGGCAGCCATCGACAACGTGGGTGGCAACTTGAAAACGGCGGTTGAGCAAACCATCATACGACCGGCATCAGAGGAATACGGACTGACGAAGGCCCAAACGCAGCGTCTAGTCAAAGAGTCACAGAAAGAATTGGAAACCAAAATGACGAAAATCAAGGGCGATTTTGAGCAACAACGCAAGATAGCCAAGGCGAAACATGAGGAAACCCTACAACAAGCCACAAACAAAACGGAGATAGACGAGGCCGAAAAGACGCTCCGCGAGGAGATGGAGCAGGCTTTGAAGAGCGTGAATGAAGCCATCAAAGAGGCTACCGACGAAATCATTAGCCAAAAGCCCAAGAAAGTCGTAGAGCGCATCGAAAAGGACAAGGAAGAGCGTAAGAAAGAGAGCGTGGAGGATGAGGTTCGCGCCCATTTGCGCGGGTTTGCACGTACCATTCCGAGCTTCATCATGGCCTATGATGAAGGCAGCCTGACGCTCGACAATTTCGACAAAAACATTGAGGACGAGGTTTTTAAAGAGGTGACGAGTATCACGCTCGACGAGTTCCGATTCCTTAGAGACGGCGGCGACTACACCGAAAACGGGGTTACGAAACACTTCGACGGCCATTTGTTCGACGAAGTGGTGTTTGATGATGCTATAGCCGAGTTCCGCAAAAAACGACAAGAGTTGGCCAACTATTTCGACGAAACGCAAACGGAGGACATCTTCGACTACATTCCGCCACAAAAGACCAACCAGATATTCACCCCGAAGTGGGTGGTTAAGAAGATGGTGGACTTGCTTGAAAAAGAGAATCCTCACATCTTCGAAAACCCACAGAAAACCTTTGCCGACCTCTACATGAAGTCGGGACTATATATCACAGAGATAGTACGTCGGTTGTACAACAACCCAGAGATGCAACGACAAATCCCCGACAATCAAGAACGCATCATACACATCCTACGGCATCAGGTATATGGGTTTGCACCAACGCGTATCATCTATCTCATTGCCACCCGTTTCATCCTTGGATTTGATTTTTCATTCCAACCTGAGAAGAGCAATTTTCGACAAGTGGACATGGCGCCATACGCCAAGGAGGGCAGGATGAAAGAATTGATAGAGAAAGAGTTTGGCAATGTAAACTAACTTTTCAGTAGGCTGATTGATTGATTGATTCATTCATTCATTCATCGATCCGCTTAGGTTTCCCTTAAACCATCCTCTCCACGTTCCACACGAAGGCCCTAAGTCCCAACTCGGGGGCTTTAAGGTCTTTTTCGTGCAGTTGCTTCAGGATGCCCTCCACTTTGTCGTCGTCGACGATGCTGAGGATGGCGTTGTTCAAGGTGGGCCAGGCGTGGGTGCCGAAGTGCGGTTCGCCCGTCTCGCTGCCGTGTCCCTTGATTTCGTCCCATTCGGTGAAGCCCTTCACGCCGTTGTCGTTCAGCACGGCGGCGATTTCGTCGTAGTAGGCTTGGTTATAGGTTATTAGGATTGCTTTCATTTTCTTTGCTTTTAGCTATTAGCAGTTAGCTATTAGCTTGGTTTTACGAGTTTGTTAGGTTTGAAGGCTTTAATGCAAGGTTTCTATGAGTTTGTTAAGCATGGCCTTTATTTCATTGATAGCATCGTTAAGTTCAAGGTAGCTGGACTTGTTCAGGAACCCTAAATCGTAGGATAAGAGAAGCTCTTCTTCAACTTCAGAGGTTGAGCCTGCTGCAATGTTGAGGAAATAGGCAAATTCAGCATCGCTTCGTCTTCCACAACCTTCTGCAATGTTGAATGGGATTGATGTTGCTGCCCTGCGAATTTGCGAAGTGATACCAAATAACTCCTCTTTCGGGAATGACTTGGTGTGCTTGTAAATGTTTAAGGCAAACTGATGGCCTTTCTCCCAAACTTTATAATTGTGAAAGTCTCTCATTATTCGTATATGCTAAATCTGGCTGTTAGCCGAGCTAATTGCTAATAGCTAACAGCTAACAGCCAATAAATCATCTAATATTCTCCGTTCTCAACAACGCCTTCTCCGCTTTGCGTTGCTTACGGCGCACGGCACGTGTCTCCAACGAGCAATACAGCGCAGGAATCAATAATAGGGTAATCAAGGTGGATACCGTCAAGCCCCAGGCCACGGTGACACCCAACGAGTTCCACATCTCGGCGCCTTCGCCACGACCGATGGCCAAAGGTATCATGCCGAGCACGGTGGTGAGGGTGGTCATCAGGATGGGACGCAGACGCGAGCGGGCAGCCTGCACGGTGGCTTCCTTCACTTCCATGCCGCGCTCTTCGAGCAGGGTGGTGTAGT